>JAPKZY010000100.1 GCA_026393535.1 Actinomycetota bacterium
GTGATGCTCTTCTCGCCATATTCATATGTCATTGGCGGTGCCATCGGATTCATCGTGCCATTAAGTGGGCTACGTGTATGACGCTCGAGCGATGGCTGACCGAGACCCAACGTGCCAGCAGCAGTAATTTCTTTTTCTAAAAGCTCTGCAATGGACGCAATGTCTTCATTGTCATGTTCAGGATGCACGTGATAGATCGCCTTCATGGTGCGACGCAGTGCTTCAACAGCGCGCTGCATTGTTGAAGATACGGGCGCAACGTCAGGACCCGGCGTTGATGATGTCATCAGCCGAGCGCACTCTTCACAAGAGCTGCAATCTTTGCGCCGTCGGCACTTGAGCCGGCGCGTCCACGCACTGCTTTCACCACGAGCCCCATAGCTTTTGCGCCTTCATTACCTGCGGCGACTGCGGCTGCAACTTCTTCATTCACAATCACAAGCAACTCGTCATCGCTCATTGCGGCAGGAAGGTAACGAGACAAAATTTCTGCTTCAGCCGATTCTTGGGCAGCTGCTTCAGTGCGACCGGCCTGCTGGTAGATCTCTGCAGACTCAAGACGCTTCTTTGTTTCTGCCTGCAGAATCTTCAGAACCTGATCATCTGTCAACTCAACAGCTTCAGAACCGGCAACTTCAGCATTCATTACGGCAGCAATGGCCATACGCAATGTCGACTTCAGCAAGTTGTCTCCCGCTTTCATAGCGGCAGTGAGATCTGATTTGAGGGTGCCTTTTAGTGATGTCATGTTTTCAGTCTGCCTGATTCACGGCGGAAAGAGCACCTCTTGCTGTGTTCGAGTCGCTCTCTATGGACCCCTTCTGCCACAGTAGAAGGCGTGTCAACTCGTGATTATTTCCCTGCTGCCCCTGAGGGTGGCGAACTTATCCATACTCGTTTCTACGAAGCGCGTACGTACAAGATGAGCGATGACCTCTTCTTATTGCGCGGAGTTGTGTGCGATGAGAAGCCAGCAGGCCTCTATCTGGCCGGCGATCCGGACCCACTATGGGTGCATCACATGGTTGTTGATCTTGAAATCACTTTCCCTATGTTTGTTATTGAAAAAGTGAGTGTCACCTTCCATGAGCGCCCTCATACTCATTGCACAGACATTGAACCTGACTATCAAAAGCTTGTTGGTCTCTCCATCGCTCGCGGATTCAACAAACAAGTAAAGGACCTCTTTGGTGGTCCGCGTGGCTGCACACACATTGGCGCACTTCTTGCAGCAATGGCGCCTGTCGCTATTCAAAGTGGATGGTCAATGCGAGTCGGCAATGCGCTTGGCACTCAAGAATCAGATGGTGCGTCTACTGCAGAACAGCGCAAGCGCTCATACGCGATGAATCTCAACACATGCCATATGTGGGATGAAAATGGTCAGATGGTGGCAGATATTGAAGCTGGTCTACCAATGGAGACTCCGTTATGGATTACGAAGCGCGCAAAGGCCTTGGGGCGCGACGATACCGAATGGCTGAAGATGCGCGACTAGTTGCTACTTAGCAACCGATGTCAGTACATACAGCACTGACACCACAAACAAAATGAATGCAGGCGCTGTGTCTTTTACTGTGTCTTTAATGCGCGTGTGAGTCACTGTTGCAATTGCGAAGTACAAACACAAACCAACTCCGGCTAACTCGCCTAGTCGCACTTTTTGGAATCCGATGGCAACACCAATCGCACCGAGAATTTTGATGGCCCCAAGAAGCGGTAACCGTTCTACCGGAACCTTCAGTTTCTTCATTTCTTCAACAAGCTTTTCTGGCTTACGAAAATCCATCAACGCTGAGCCAATGCAGACGACAATAAGAAGGACTGCAAGAACTGTTGAGATAATGCTCATGTGGACAATCTAGGCGCGATCACTAGTCGCACTGTGGAGCATGCTGTGTTCGTGGTCAAGTAGCCACTTCTTCACTGCAATTCCCCCACCAAATCCAGTCAATGAACCGTCGGCGCCGACTATGCGGTGACACGGCAAAACAATGGCAACGGGATTACGGCCATTTGCACCACCAATTGCACGCACAGCCTTGGGGCGGCCAATCGATGCGGCTTGTTGCCCGTATGAAGCAGTGCGACCATACGGAATATCAGCCAACGCTCTCCATGCTGCAACTTGAAATTCGGTGCCGCGTAGATCTAATGGCAAATCAAAGTCACGTCGTGAGCCTGTGAAGTATTCATCAAGTTGAGTGATCGCATCATTGACTGAATCATGAATTTCAGTATCTGAAATGTGAAGATTCTCAAGAGGTTTCGGATGTGCGTCGTTGGAAAACATCACAAAGCGAATACCGAGCTCTGAACCTACGACGGTGACAACACCGAACGGAGCCTCACATGTGCGACGTGAAAAAATTGGAACCCCCGATGACACATCGGAAGATTAGCCACGGTTCGTGGCTGGGAATCCCACTAGTTGTAGAATGCAACTATCGAAACACAAGTATTTTCCCTCACGCAGCGCGATATCAAATTCGTCTATGCGGCAATGATGGCTGCATCATTCCTGTCTGCACTTAACGGTTCCATCGTCAGCACTGCACTTCCAGAAATTGTCAGCAAGATCGGCGGTGGCGGCACCAAGACATATACGTGGGTCATCACTGCGTACTTACTTACATCGACCACAGCGACTCCGCTCTTTGGAAAGTTCAGTGACCTGTACGGCCGCAAGAAATTGACACAAATTGCAATCAGTATTTTTTTACTCGGCTTAGTTTTCTGCGCACTGGCCCCAAGCATGCCCATCCTCGTAGCAGCTCGTGCTTTTGAAGGAATTGGAAGTGGCGGAATCATGGCCATGACCTTTGTGGTCATCGCCGACATTGTCCCGCCGCGAGAAAGAGGCCGGTATGTCGGAGCATTCACCAGTGTCTTTGCAGTAGCCAGCGTGCTTGGTCCGCTTGTGGGTGGCGTCATTGTCGACAATTTCTCGTGGCGATGGATATTCACGGTCAATCTGCCGTTCGGGCTTGTGGCAATAGCCATGACCCAGAAATATCTGCGACTACCCATGACACGCCGAGACACAAGTATTGATGTCATTGGGGCATTGCTTCTCGTCAGTGGAATTGGTTCTTCTATTTTGACAATCTCTTGGGTGTCAGGCGAATACGGATGGGCATCGCGACCGACGCTCGTCATGGGTTGCATTTCCGTGATCTTGATTTCGGCCTTGTTTTTGTGGGAACCGCACGCGGAGAACCCGATGCTTCCGATGCATTTGTTCAAGAATCACACTGTGCAAACAATGGTGCCGATGACAACTTTAATTAGCGCCTCCATGACGTTAGTGAGTTCGTTCATGCCGCTGTTCCTACAAGCCGTGACAGGTATCTCACCAACAAAATCGGGACTCCTCTTAGTGCCCATGATGTTTGGCCTCACTTTTTCGAGCACTCTCGTCGGCCGCCGAATCACAGCAACAGGTAGCTATCGCAAATGGCCAATCATGGGGACCGCGATCGGAGTAGTCGGATTAACGCTCGTCAGTTTTATTTCTAAATCTGGACTGGGCATCGGTGTCGGTCTCGTAGGAATGGCCTTTATTGGATTCTGTTCTGGCGCATCATTTCCCACCTCAACGACTGCCATTCAGAACAGTGTCGACATTCGCGACTTAGGGGTTGCTAGTTCTACTGCACAACTGTGCCGTTCGCTCGGAAGCGTTATTTCTGTTGCCGTCTACGGAACAATATTAAATGCACAGTTATCAGGAAGAGTTGATCCAAAACTGCTTCGGGCGCCCCGAAAAATAAACGTTCTTCCGGAACCAGGCAGAACTGAAGCAATTAATGCGATGTCGCATGCAATTACATCAGTATTTAGATATGCGATTCCAATGATGGTTATTGCATTTCTTTTCAGCCTTCGTGTGAAGGAACTACCGTTACGCACACACGCCGCATATCAAGATTCTGACTCAGCATCAAATGATGCTGACGGAAACTAGTTCTATTTGCTGCTTGGCTCTTTAGGAAGACCAAGCACTCGTTCACCAACAATGTTGCGCTGAATCTGACTTGTTCCACCCCAGATTGTCTCTGAACGTGAGAAGAAGAACGACGACATCATGCCGCTGACTGGGTAACCGTCACGACGCTTGTCGCGCGACGTGCCTGGCCAGTTGGCATCACCCATTGCGTAATCAACGAGCATTGCGTTGGCGCCTGAAATATCAAGAGCTAGTTCCATTGCACGTTGGTGCATTTCGGTCCAGAACATTTTGTTGGTGGCACCAAGTGCAGCCATGCCTGGGTCTTTCTTGTTCATCAATGTTGTTGACAATGAACGAAGTCCGTTGATCTTCAGGAGTTGAATCTTTGTGTAGTACTGCATGAGACGCTGACGAATTTCTGGGTCATTGATGCGTCCGTTTTCTTTCGCACCGCGCACCATGGCCTTATATTCCGCTTCGAAGCGGCGATACCCGGTGGTTGCAGACATTCCGCGCTCAAACGCCAATGTGGAGTTTGTAACGATCCAACCATTGTTGATTCCGCCAACGACATTGTCTTTAGGGCAACGTGCATTGTCGAAGAACACTTCGCAGAACTCTGCGGTGCCATCTGGCTGCACAATTCCGCGCACTTCAACACCAGGCTGACGCATTGGCACCAACAAGTATGAAATTCCCTTGTGCTTAGGAGCATCTGGGTCTGTACGTGTCAACAAGAAGCAGTAGTCAGCATGGTGACCTTGTGTGGTCCAAACCTTCTGGCCGTTAATGATCCATTCATCGCCGTCAAGAATGGCAGTTGTCTTCAAACTTGCAAGGTCAGAACCTGAGTTCGGCTCAGAGAATCCCTGGCACCAACGCATTTGACCATTGAGGATCTGTGGAAGGAATTCTTTCTTCTGCTCTTCTGTTCCCCACTGAAGAAGAGTCGGGCCTACGAGTGTGTCTCCAAAGAAATCGGCGCGCATCGGAGCTTTTGCATTTGCAAACTCTTCTGACAGCACAACGCCTTGCATTGTGGAAAGGCCTTTGCCGCCGTATTCCGTCGGCCATGTGGCACAAATCCATCCGCCAGCGAACAATTTGCTCGGCCAATCTTTATTAAACTTGTCACGAACGTCATTGCTCATTTCGAAACCTTTGTCAAACCAACCCTTCGGCAGGTTCTCTTGGAGCCAGGCGCGAATTTCGGCGCGGAATAGTTCATCTTCGGGGGCGTAGGTAAGTTCCATGATTCATAATTCTGTCGTACAAATTGCCAATTCCACACATTGAGCGAATGTGCCTGTTTACACACCGTTCACAGAGGGCTGACAGACAGGAA
Organism: Actinomycetota bacterium; assembly: GCA_026393535.1. Taxonomy (GTDB): domain Bacteria; phylum Actinomycetota; class Acidimicrobiia; order Acidimicrobiales; family Ilumatobacteraceae; genus UBA2093. The sequence continues at coordinate 5,298 of JAPKZY010000100.1, forward strand.
AAACTCCACTCATATGGTTCACGTATGCCCGATTCCGACAGCCACGTTCAAACTCCCGGCGTCCTTTCTGAGACTGACCTATCTATTCTCCGCGTTTTGTCATATTCCAAGGGCCGAGTCGTCAGTCGTGAGTCAATTCTCCGGTTGGCTGGACTCGACAACGTTTCTGCCAGACGAGCGGACGCTTCTTTAGTGGTGTTACGGAAGGTTTTGGGCGCTGACAGTGTGATCACTGTGCGTCGAAGAGGCTGGATGCTGTCTGATGAAGCACACAAAGCAGCCGTGAAACTTCTTTCGCGTGAGATATAACTAAGACAGTGAATATTGCGCTACTAGCCACCAATGGCGCCATTGACTTCGGTTCAATCTTCACTGATCTTGCAATCATTCTCATTGTTGCAAAGATTGCAGCAGAGTTCTTTGAACGCATTCGAGTTCCCGCCGTGCTCGGCGAAATCATTGCGGGCATCGTCATCGGCCCATCAATGCTTGGTCTCATCAACCCCAGTGACGCGATGCGCATCTTGGCTGAAGTTGGGGTAATTATTCTGCTGGCTGAAGTTGGCCTCGAAATGGACATGACTGAGCTGCGAAAAGTTGGGCGTGCATCAATGCTCGTGGCCATCATCGGTGTTGTGGTCCCTATGTCGTCCGGGGTCTTGGCCGGAACGGTTCTCGGTGAATCACTTAATGCGTCGCTATTTCTCGGAGCTGCACTCGCGGCAACCAGCGTGGGCATTACGGCCCGAGTCTTTGGTGACCTACGAGCACTCTCATCAACCGAAGCACGCATCGTTCTTGGCGCAGCAGTCGCTGATGACGTTCTCGGCCTCATCATTCTCACGGTTGTCACTCGCATCGTGCAACAGGGTTCGGTTGATCTGGCTGGTGTGGCGAGCACCATTGGTATCGCTGTCGGATTCATTGCGGTTGCTGGTGCCGTGGGAATTTTGGTTATCCCTCGCCTATTCACATTCATCGGTGAACGCGCCGTTTCTCCAGCGACTATCGGAGTTCTGGCGGCTGGTTTAACTTTCGGATTCTCCGCAGCAGCCAGTGGAGCACAACTAGCGCCAATTATTGGTGCATTTATTGCAGGTACAGCCCTTTCTCGCACGCCACAACATGACCGTATTTCCAGAGATTTCAAATCATTGGGTGCCATTTTTATTCCGGTCTTCTTTTTGCAGATCGGAATTGACACAGATGTCACCAAGTTCTTCTCGGGACATGTGCTTTTCGTAGCAGCAATACTCACATTGATTGCAGTCATCGGAAAAATAGTTGCAGCTGTTGGAGCACGAGGCACGAATACAGACAAATTGTTGATCGGCATCGGAATGATTCCCCGCGGCGAAGTGGGACTGATCTTTGCATCCATCGGAGTGGCAGTCGGAGTGTTTAATGACGACTTATACGCAGTTGTGTTGCTAGTCGTTCTATTGACCACCGTCATCACACCACCACTGCTTCGTTGGCGTATCGAACACGCTGAAGAAACTGCCAGCGCGATGGACACCGCCCTAGTGACAGAAGAACCAACTGGGGGCTGGCTCGTCGTCAACAACGATGAAGTTCAACTTCGCGGTAACCCTCCATCTTCATTAGTTCTTTCACTTGGGCTTCAGACTTCAATACTCGCAACACACGCTCAACCGAATGATGCCTTGCTTTATTGGATGCACGCCAACCGTGCGTTTGAGTTGACATGGGACCTTGCCACTTCACAATTGCTATTTGACGTGTTGGTTCGTGGAAATGCACGGTCATGGAGATTTCTCGAGGTCACCAACATTGTTGAACGTGCACTGCCAGAGATTGACAAAGCGATTCGTGCCCGCCGAGGTGATGCCTCGGAACTAGACCCGACACATTCAATGCAAATGCCAACAGTTGAACTACTGCGAGATCGCGTTGGCCGAAATACATTTTCAGATTCAGCAATTTTCTTTGCTGCCTTTGTTCTGGACTTTTCTGATGACAGTCCAGCTATCGGAATCATCAATCGCTTGGTTTTCCCGGAGAATGTTGCCCAACAAGTTCGGGCCTTGGTAGCAGCGAGCGCACTTCTTCATACGGCTGCTTCTTCAGAAACCATTGAGAACAACGCACGAAATATGGCCCAGTTGGCTGACTTCCTTGGCTCTCCGCTCATGGTTGAACAATGCCGAATGCTGACTGAAGCCCGCGGCAACCTTGAAGACTGGCAATACCCATTACTGCTTGACATCACGACTGGCGTTCAGGGGCTTCTTGCACATCCAGAACTCATTGAAGGAATCGAAGGTTCGGTTGAATCGGTGCGACGCAGCAAAGCGATGTCGCTCACTTCAGATCTGCACGTTCTTGACCGCTTACAACACGCAGCTGCCGTGTACATTCTCGCGCACGAACCTGAAACTCTAGTGCGTCACGCATCACTAGTTGAGCCGGCACCACGATCAGGAAAAGTTCGCGTCAGTGTTGAGAGCACACCGCACAATGGACAATGGATCATCGATATCGCAACACATGACATGAGAGGGCTTCTCGCACGCATATGCGCAGTTCTCGCCGAACGCGGACTTGAAATTGTCAGTGCAGATCTGGCTACATGGCCAGACGAAGCTGTTCTTGACTCGTTCGTTGTTAACTCTGCACAGAAACCGAATGCTGTACAGATTGCATTCGAATTAGAGAATCGCCTGAAGCGACGGCTCGATGCACCGCGTCGCCTGATTAGCAACACTCACTCACGACTCACAATCAGTCTCGATAATGACGCGCATCCGTGGCACAGCGTGATTCGTGTGTCCGGTGCCGATCAGCCTGGGCTCGTGCAAGCGGTAGCAACAGCATTTGCAATGGCGAAAACCAATGTTCACCATGCTCATATCTCGACGCAGGGTGACGACGTGTCCGATCGATTTGAAGTCTCAACTCGGCACGGGCGCAAGTTGGGCTCACAAGCCCTCCAGCGCATCACCGAACTACTTTCCTAGTTTCTACGCCCTCGTTTACACAGCGTTAACACACACACCAATTCGCCACATTCCCGAAACACTTGTGCGACAGATGAGAAATATCTCCTGCGTACTCTGGTTGTAGTTGTAAAAGCAATGCACCATAAGTCGCTCTAGCGACCGAGATGAAGGAGAAAAGGACAGTGAAGTTGATCACAACAATTATCAAGCCATTCAAGCTTGACGACGTGAAAGACGCGCTGAAATCTATTGGCATACAAGGCATGACCGTGTCGGAAGTTAAGGGGTTTGGCCGTCAAGGCGGACACACCGAGACCTACCGCGGAAGTGAATATGCAATTGATTTCGTGCCGAAAGTACAAATAGAGCTCGTCGTTGACGACTCCCAAGTCGACAGCGTTGTCGACGCAGTTCGCGCGGCAGCAGCCACAGGAAAAATTGGTGATGGAAAAATCTGGATCACCGAAGTAACACGTCTTATCCGTTTACGCACAGGGGAAGAAGGAACCGATGCAATCTGATGTACAACTTCTAGGAACACAGATCAACCTTCTGTGGGTCATTATTGGAGCAGCGCTTGTTATTTTTATGCAAGCAGGCTTTGCCCTTGTTGAAACTGGTTTTACTCGCGCAAAACACGCAGCTCACGTAGTCAGCACGAACTTCGCCATTTTTGGTCTCGGATTCATTGGGTTTTTCCTTGTTGGATTCCCATTGGCCTTCGGTGGATTCAGCACGCCACTCATTGGAATGGACCACCCAGTCGGTGGTGCATTGCTAGGAAGTGGCAACTGGATCTTCTTGTTTAAAGGTGGCTGGGCATTATCCGGTGGTGGAATCACTCCGGCGGTGCTTGGTTTCTTTCTCTACATGGTTGCCTTCATGGACACTGTTGCAACAATTCCAACCGGCTCTATGGCAGAGCGTTGGAAGTGGAGCAGTTTCACCATTTGGGGCATCTTCTGTGGCGCCATTTATTACCCACTGTTCGCAGCATGGACATGGGGCGGCGGCTGGCTGTCAAAGACATGGGACACCATGAGTCTTGGCGCTGGTTATGTTGACTTTGCTGGTTCGGGTGTCGTGCATGCCGTGGGCGGCGTGGCTGCTCTTGCAGGTGCATTAGTACTCGGGCCACGTATCGGCAAATTCGGTGCAGATGGAACTCCGCGCGCAATTCCAGGACATCACATTCCAATGGCAATGCTGGGAACATTCATCTTGTTGTTCGGATGGTTTGGCTTCAACGCAGCCAGCACATTTGCAGCAACTGATGTTTATTTCGCCACTGCTGCAACGAACACTGCAATCGCTGCAGCATTCGGTGCGATTATGGCAATGGTCTACATCACGAAGCGCACAGGAAAACCAGACCCCGGCATGATGGTGAACGGAATGCTCGCTGGTCTTGTCGCAATCACTGCACCATGTGCCTTCGTAGCGCCATGGGCCGCTGCAGTCATCGGGACAATTGCAGCAGTACTTGCAATCGAGTCAGTGTTTTTCATTGAGCGTAAACTGAAGATTGATGACCCAGTAGGTGCAATTGCTGTCCACGGCGTGAACGGAATCTTCGGTGTTCTTGCAGTTGGCATCTTTGCAAACGGAAGCTACGGCGCTGGTTGGAACGGTTCGCCAACAAAAGGCGTTGAAGGAATCATCAAGGGAGACTGGGGCCAGCTTGGCGCGCAAGTGCTTGGTGTTGCAGTCATCTTGTGTGTGATCTTCCCGATTGCATACGGATTCTTCAAAATTCAGAACAAGATCACCAAGGGCGGAATTCGCTCTTCAGAAGAAGATGAAATCATGGGTCTCGACCTTCCTGAAATGGGAGTCAAGGCGTACCCAGAGTTCACCTGATCTCTCCCCTTACAGACGCTTCGGCCCGCATGTTCTCTTCACCGGGAGGCCTGCGGGCCGTTTGCATTGTCCTGCCTTTCACCAATTAGAAACATTCTCGAAACAACCAATTTCTAGCGTTATCCCGTCATTACAACTACGGGAGACATAGACATGATGCTTGCTGCAACTATTGATTCGGGGGCTACGGCTTGGGTGCTGATCTCAGCAGCCCTCGTTGCATTCATGACCCCAGGGCTTGCCTTCTTCTATGGCGGAATGGTTCGCTCAAAGAATGTTCTCGGCATGTTGATGCAAAACTTCTTCGCCATGGGACTCATTAGCGTTCTGTGGGCAGTTGCCGGTTTCAGCCTCGCGTTTGGCGGCTCGGGCAAATACATGGGCAACTTTGACTTTGCCTTCATGAAGGACCTTGCAACTCTCGATGCTCTTCCTGGATACACCGGTGACTTTGCATTGGCTATTCCAGTTCTCGCGTTCTTTGCATATCAAATGATGTTTGCTGTCATTACGCCAGCCCTTATTACAGGTGCAACCGCCGACCGCTTGAAATTTTCTGCATACGCAATCCTTATTGGCGTGTGGTCAATCGTTGTCTACCCCACTGTTGCGCATTGGGTGTTCAGTCCGAACGGTTGGCTATTTCAACGCGGTGCACTTGACTTCGCAGGTGGTGCAGTAGTTCACATCAATGCTGGTGCCGCAGCGTTAGCTGTTGTCCTGGTACTTGGTAACCGTAAAGGCTGGCCGCGCGAGGCAATGCCGCCACACAATCTCCCGTTCGTGATGCTCGGCACAGGAATCTTGTGGTTTGGTTGGTTCGGATTCAATGCCGGCTCTGCACTGTTGGCAAATGGACTCGCAGCGCAAGCGCTAGTGAACACTCATCTCGCAGCTGCCAGTGCAATGTTGGCATGGTTGCTTGTTGAAAAATTACGCGCAGGACATGCGACAACGTTGGGTGCAGCATCAGGAGCTGTCGCAGGCCTCGTTGCCATCACACCATGTGCTGGTTTTGTTGGTGGCTTGTCTCCCATCATCATTGGCCTGGTCGCTGGAGTTGTGTGCTATCTCGCTCTCACATTAAAGACTCGCTTTAACTTCGACGACAGCCTCGATGTCATCGCCGTCCACCTCATTGGTGGAATTTCTGGAGCGCTTCTTCTCGGATTCTTTGCCGACACGAAGGTCAATGCGCTCGGATTCAACGGCTGGTTCAATGGCGGCGGGTCTTCACTGTTCGTTGACCAACTCGTCGCTATCGCAGCCACATTCGCATTCTCCTTTATCATCACCTGGTTGGCGGCAAAGATCCTTGATGTCACTATTGGGTTGCGGGTTAGCCAAGAAGACGAACTCGTTGGCCTTGACCAAAGCCAGCATGCAGAAGCGGCGTACCAATAATGAACACACCAACCACTACCGAGAAGGCAGACTAAGACCATGAAGTTGATTACAGCCATCGTGAAGCCGTTCAAACTCGATGATGTCAAAGAGGCTCTCAAAGCAGCCGGCGTCCAAGGCATCACTGTGTCAGAGGTAAAGGGCTTTGGCCGCCAAGGCGGACATACCGAGACCTACAGAGGTTCTGAATACCAGATTGATTTTGTACCCAAGATGAGAATTGAACTGGTTGTCGAGGAGAACTCCCTTGAGCAAATTATTGATGTCATTCGCGCGGCGGCCTCTACTGGCAAAATCGGGGACGGAAAGATCTGGGTCACCAACGTGGAACAGATCATCCGCATCCGCACGGGCGAACATGGAGCAGACGCCATCTAGCCCCTAGTCTGCATTCATGACAATGACGGCAGACACCCCCGCAAAAGCAACTCGCTGGACCGCACAATGGAAAGAGCTCTACGAAGAGGTCATTGAGACTGGCCTGTGCACCGGATGCGCCGGATGCGTTGTTACATGCCCACACGATGTCATCGGATACGAACATGAAGAAGGCAAGTACATTCCTTTTCATATCGAAGAAGAACTCGGTCTCGATAATTGCATTCACGGAGAAAAAGGTTGCACTACGTGCACCCGTGCATGCCCACGTTTCCGCAAGTGGGAAGAATCTGCAGACATGCACTTGTTTGGACGCACACGCGAACCAGATGAAATGTCGGGCATCTGGCGCCAACTGCTTCTCACTCGCGCAGTAGACACTGAAGAACACACAAAGGGCCAAGACGGTGGTTTTGTTTCCGCCATGCTGATCTGGCTTCTGAAGAATGATTACATCGATGGCGCACTCGTCAGCGGTGTGGAAGAAGACGACAAGTGGAAAGCAAAGCCTGCCGTTGTCACTAATCGCGAAGAAGTATTAGCTACTGCTGGTAGTCGTTACACCTACTGCGCAAACCCACTTGCATTGCCAGAAGCAAAAGAAAAAGGCTTGTCCCGTCTTGCACTGGTCGGCATGGGATGCCAGACATCGTCTCCCCCAGTCATGTGGGATCGCAAAGCAGGAAAAGTTTCGAAGCCATTCCTCTTCAACATTGGACTTCTCTGCTCAAAAACTTTCGACGACGCAATCTTTCCTGAACTCTTCGAGGCCAAGTACGGCCTGAAAAAAGAAGACATGCTGAAAATGAACATCAAGGGCGCATTTCAAATCTGGATGAAAGATGGTTCGTTCCACGAAATCGATTTGAAAGAATGCCACGGATGGACTCGTACCGGTTGCAAGAACTGCCCAGACTTTGCTGCAGAACATTCAGACATCGCAACTGGCGGCATTGGCAAAGACAACGACTGGACACTCACCATTGTTCGTACTGCGCTTGGTGAAGAAGTCATTAACCGCATGATTGCCGACAACGTCATCATCGCTCGCCCTGCACAAGAAGACGAAGTGGCCATGAAACTTCTTCGCACACTGTCAATCGTGAGTCGTCGGCGTTGGCCAGATTGGGCAGAGACTTCTGTCAAACTCGGAACTCCGGCATTGAAGAAAAAAGCTGAGCCTGCCGCAGATGCAGCCCCAAAGCCTGCTGAATAACTAATGACTCTGCATCCACAAGCAGAACGCCTCATCGCATTGATGGCATCGCGCCAGCAAAAGAGTTTCTCAGAGCAAACTCCGCAAGAAGCTCGCGCTGCTCGAGCCACCACTGACTACAAGTCAGACGAACACGTACATGAAATGCGCGACGTGAACGCGTTGGGCGTTCGTTGCCGCTTGTACAAGCCACGTGCAGGAAACGACATGGGCTTGCTCGTGTTCTTCCACGGTGGCGGATGGGTAATCGGCACAATCGATTCGCACGATGGTGTGTGCCGCTCGCTTGCTAATCAATCTGGTCATGCAGTTCTGTCAGTCGAATATCGACTTGCACCAGAAGATCCGTTTCCTGCTGGCTTAGAAGATTGCATCCGTGCCACATTGTGGGCCCACCAGAATGCAGATGATCTCGGAATTGATGCCACGCGTATTGCAGTAGGCGGCGACAGTGCCGGCGGAAACCTTGCAGCAGTTGTTGCACAGTTGCAACCGGTACCGCTTGTGTTTCAAGCGCTCATTTACCCCGTCACCGATTGCCGCATGGGAACTGAGTCATACGTTGAAAACGCTGCAGGCCCTTTCCTACGCAGTGTCGACATGGCTGCGTTTATTGACTTGTACATCGGTGACATCACATCGCCAGAAGATCCTCGCGTCTCGCCCATCATGGCCTCGTCAGCAACACTTGCATCGTGCCCTCCGGCTGTCATCATCACTGCCGGTCATGACCCATTACGTGACGAAGGCGAACAATACGGTCATGCACTAATTGCAAACGGTGTTGAGGCGAGCATCGTGCGGTACTTCGGAATGTTCCACGGATTCTTTTCACTGTTTCCGTGGCTCGATGATGGCAAGGCCGCAGTGTCTCAAGTATCGAGCGCAATTCGTGCCGCGCTTGCACCGCCGCGCAGTAAATAGTTCTCGCACTCTCGGCGTTACTGTGGGTGAACGACACGAGGGGGAACTATGTCTCTACATCCACAAGGAATCGCACTGCTTGAAATGATGGCATCACTCGGTGGGCCATTAATTGAAGAATCAACGCCAACTGAATACCGCGCGTTTCAAGCGACTCGCGTGGTGCCGCCCACCGAAGACATCCACGAAGTGCGCAATGTCAGCGCAGGCGGGGTGCCCTGCCGCTTGTATCGTCCAAATGCAAACAAGAATCTCGGATTGCTTGTGTACTACCACGGCGGCGGATGGGTCATTGGAAGTCTCGACGGATACGACGCATCATGCAGAGCACTTGCGAACCGCATGGGTCATGCTGTGTTGTCTGTTGATTATCGCCTCGCTCCTGAACATAAGTATCCAGCTGCTGTTGAGGACGCACTGTGCTCATTGCGATGGGCATACGACAACGCTGATGAACTTGGTGTTGATCCCAACCGCATTGCAGTCGGAGGCGACAGCGCAGGCGGAAACCTGGCGGCAATTGTCAGTCAACAACGCCCAGTGCCTCTTGTTTTTCAATTGCTGATTTACCCAGCAACCGACATGACACAGTCTCGTGAGTCACAAGTAGAAAATGCTGCAGGCCCAATACTTACTGCGCCAGTGATGAAGTGGTTTATTGATCACTACATGCCCGAAAATTCTGACATGAAGGCAGAACTTGCGTCACCACTCTTTTCGCCAGACAATTTGTTGAAAGGTGCTCCACCAGCGCTCATCATCACTGCGCAATATGACCCGTTGCGCGATGAGGGTGAAGAATACGGTCGTCGCCTCATCGCAAATGGCGTCACCACCAGCGTGGTGCGTTACAACGGAATGTTTCACGCATTCTTCGGCATGCTCGGACTTCTCGATGACGCAGACACTGCCCATTCACTTGCTGCCAGCATGACCGCCAAAGCCCTGAGTATGTAACTACTCTTTTTTCTTCAGAGCTCGTTTCGCAATAACACGTTGGTGAACTGACTTAAATTCTTGCTGGGTCTCTTCAGGAAGTCGTCGTAACCGTTCAGCTGCCAGCAAATAGACGTATGCATCTTCGCGAGATTCAATTACAACGACTCCGATTATTTCGATTGTCTTCTCGTTAAGTTCGCGATACACAATTCGATGTGTTGGTGGACTGCCATATCCGAAATAGACCTTGCGGCAGTCAGATAAATCCCCGAACTTCGCCATCTTTTCTAAAGGCACTCCAACAGTCGTTCCCGATGCAAGTTCGCGAAGACTCTGAAAAGCTATTTCAGCTAATCGACGATCGGATGCAACGAGTCGAGCGATGTCTTTATCTACATCTTCAGATAAATGAAGTCTTCTGTGCACACGTGAGCCCATTATTGAATTTCTTCAAGACCGTATTTCTTGGCAATCTCGTCAAGTGTGTATCGAATGCCGCTGTCATTTGCATCTCTTTCCCGTATTCGAGCCGAGATCACCATGTCTTCAATGATTGGGTCGAGCATTTCAATTATCTCGAATGGCACGATTGCCGCCTCGGGAACGCGTCGATTACCAAACACCACAATTCCGGCCGCCGCACCTTCTGCACGAAAAATGGCGGTGATTTCCGTGAGGCAGGCCCGTGCTTCGCTAACGGCCATTATTTCGGTACGTGGGATTGCTGTCATGCCCACAGCATATGGACAATCGGCAACTTGTACAACTACTTGTACAAGTTATTTGGAGCCCCCAGCAAGAGAAACGGCACGAGTAAATACGGCATCGAGCATCGGCTCAGTCAATTTGCCCGTAAAGGTGTTCTGTTGACTGGGGTGATACGAACAAATGATTGTTGTGCCATCTGGCGCGGTCGCTTCAACACCATGACCAAACTTCGGCCGAGGCCGAACGCCCCATTCTTTACACACCGCTTCGTATGCAAAGTTTCCTAAGCACACAACAACACGAACTTTTGTCAACAACTCACGCTCGCGCACCAGGTAGTTACGGCACGCATCACGTTCATCAATAGATGGTTTGTTATCGGGTGGTGCACACCGCACTGCAGATGACACCCATGCACCAGTGAGTCGCAAACCATCATCACGGCCAACCGAAAGTTCTTGAGTCGCAAGGCCGGCGCGATGCATCGCGCGATACAACCAATCACCACTGCGATCACCCGTAAACATTCGGCCAGTTCGGTTTGCTCCGTGAGCTGCCGGTGCAAGGCCCATCACCCAAACCGTCGCGTTCGGATCTCCAAACCCAGGAACACCCTTACCCCAGTACTCCTCGTCACGAAACGACGCACGTTTTTCGACAGCAACGTCTTCACGCCACTTCACAAGACGTGGACATGTGCGGCATGCCGTTATGTCTGCACACACTTGATCTAATGAATCCACAAATTTACGACTTAGATTCGTGGGCAAGAACCTTGAGCAATTCACCAATGCGATGATGTTTCTCGGCTGGGTGACGTAACGGCAAGTCACGTAGAACGGAATATTCATTTCTGCGGCCAACTTTGGTTACCCGCAGATATCCGGCCCCCTCAAGGTCAGCGACGATGCGGTGGGCAGCGCGCTCGGTGATTCCCACCTGAACAGCGATATCCCGAATACGAATCTGTGGCTCTGCAGCAATAGACAAAAGGACATGGGCGTGGTTAGTCAAGAAGGTCCACGAGGTATCTGGCGCAACTGTCATCACCCAATTGTGGCACATTTGGTGTCATTTGATACCTGATACATATTTCAGGTATTATGCATCATATGAACTCACTTAATCTGGCCATCGAAAACCTCACGTCTCCCCCTGTGCTCGCATTCGTTCTGGGTGCACTTGCGGTCGTCTTTCGCAGCGATCTACGACTGCCTGATCCAATCCATACATGGATCTCTACATATCTCCTTCTCGCAATCGGCCTCAAAGGTGGTCACAGCCTCAAAGATTCAGACCTTGCGAGCCTGACCAAGCCAGCTCTACTCACGATTGCATTCGGTATTGCAATTCCGATCGTGATCTTCTTTGTGACAACAAAACTGTTGCGATTGCGATCATCTGACGCCGGATCAATTGCGGCACATTACGGTTCAGTCTCGGTTGTAACCTTTACAGCAGCAATGATTTTTGCAACCGAAGCAAACTTTATTACCGAACCGTTTATGACATCACTTGTGGCGATTCTCGAGATACCAGGAATTGTGGTCGCCTTGGTTCTTGCGAGCATGAAGGCAGAAGGCGTCAATTGGCGCACTGCAGTACATGAAGTTTTGACTGGCCGTAGTGTGCTGTTACTAGTAGGTGGATTAGTCATCGGTGCTGTCAGTAGTGCTAATTCGTTTAGCCGCGTAGAACCATTCTTTGTAGGAATGTTTTCCGGATTACTCACATTGTTCCTGCTTGACATGGGCGAAACAGTCGCAACACGATTCGCTACAAGTGGAAGACTCCCGATTCGCATGGTGATTTTTGCCATAGTCTCACCAATAGTTTTTGGAACCGCAGGGATTCTTGCTGCACATTCAATTGGTTTGTCAATTGGTGGATCTGCAGTCTTTGGCATCATGGCCGCAAGTGCTTCCTACATTGCTGCTCCAGCTGCAGTGCGAATTGCCCTACCAGATGCTGATTCTGGGCTGTCACTCGGACTCGCGCTTGGAGTCACGTTTCCTTTCAACCTCACGATCGGAATTCCGCTCGCATTTATCTTTTCTCGAT
>JAPKZY010000091.1 GCA_026393535.1 Actinomycetota bacterium
AACCAGTCGCGCAAGCGATACGTAATGGTTGGCTCGCCACATTTGTTTTCAGCAAGCCAGGCGTTGATGACAGTTGTTGCTTCGCTGATGGATGCCAAGCCGTTCAGGCTGAGAGAACCATTTTCAGAGTTGATGTAGACGCCGTCACCAACAAACGCGCTTGGCCATGTTGAGCAATCTGCAGACGAAGCAATTGCCAGTTGATCAAACCACGCAACGGGAGGCATCTGAATTGCAGTTATTGGCAGGTTGTAGGTGCGTGCGAAATCAAAGTCACGTTGGTCGCCAGCAGGAACAGCCATGATGGCGCCTGTGCCGTAGCCCATGAGAACGTAATCGGCGATGTAGATAGGAATGTCTTTGCCCGACACTGGGTTCGAGGCACTTGCACCCGTGAAGACGCCTGTCTTTTGTTTTGAATCGTCTTGGCGCTCGTTGTCTTGCTTTGCTGCTGCCTCTGCTTGGTATGCAGCAACGGCAGATTTCTGTGAAGCAGTAGTAAGAGTGTCGACAAGAGGGTGTTCAGGTGACAACACCAAGAATGTTGCGCCGAACAATGTGTCAGGCCGTGTCGTAAATACTTCGATGGGGCCACCAGTAGTTGTGAACGTGACGCGAGCACCTTCGCTGCGACCAATCCAGTTGCGCTGCATCAACTTGATCGGCTCTGGCCAATCAAGGCGGTCAAGGTCAGAAATCAACCGATCGGCATATGCGGTTATGCGCATCACCCATTGACGCATGTTGCGTTTGAATACGGGGTAGTTGCCAATGTCGCTACGGCCTTCAGCCGTGACTTCTTCGTTGGCCAAAATGGTTCCGAGACCTGGACACCAGTTGACTGGCGCATCAGACAAGTAGGCAAGGCGATACGAATCAACAATGTCGTGTTTCTCGCCAGCCGATAATGACGACCACGATGCACCGGTAGGGGTGGCACGAACGCCAGCTTCGAATTCGTCAACAAGTTCTTCGATGCGGCGTGCGCGACCAGTAGATGGATCACACCATGAGCCGTGAATTTGCAAGAAGATCCATTGTGTCCACTTGTAAAACTCTTCGTCTGTGGTACTGATGCTGCGACGCGGATCATGTCCAAGACCAAGGCGACGTAATTGACGACGCATGTTGACAATGTTCGACTCGGTATTTACGCGAGGATGAATACCTGTAGTGATGGCGTGCTGTTCTGCAGGGAGACCAAAACTGTCGTATCCGAGCGCATGAAGAACATTGAAGCCCTTCATTCGTTTGAAACGGGCGAACACGTCTGTGCCGATGTATCCGAGAGGGTGACCAACATGTAGTCCGGCGCCAGATGGGTACGGGAACATGTCGAGAATGAATAGTTTTTCTCGGCCAGCCACTTTTGCAGGATCACCGAGAGGACCAGCGGGGTTGGGAGCCTCAAACGTGCCGTTCTGGTCCCATGAGTCTTGCCAGCGAGCTTCTAACTCTGCGGCAAGGCGGGCAGAGTAGCGAAAGGGAGGCACTGAGGATGTGCGTGAATTGGACGGCGTCGTGGTGTCACTCATTGAAGCACCTATCGTATAGGTCGTGTCGAAGCAGCGCCCGAGGCCGGGAAAACGTCAGTCCAAGGGAGGCTCCTCAAAGGGGTATCCCCGTACCGCCCGATTGTCTGAGGTGCTGCGAGAAGTCATTGCCGACGAACTCACCCTCATTGACGATGAGCGCCTCGACCTTGTAACGATCACCGCTATCGATGTGGACTCTGAAATGAACAGGGCAATCGTGTACTTCGATTCAATGTTTGGTGAAGAGGGCGATGAGGGAGTTGTTGAGGCACTTAATGAGTTCCGTCCCCGCATGCAGGCATCCATCAACCGACAAATGCATGCACGCAAAACCCCAATCTTGTCCTTTCGACCAGACGAAGTAATTCGTAGCGCAGCTCGTATCGAAGAGTTGTTGCGCAAACAGCCAGACACATCGCCGATTTCGTCAAGCGACGACACCGAGTAAGGCATGGCCCGCAAAAAGCCGTCAACGGCTCATGGGCTTGTCCTTATTGATAAGCCAGCAGGTCTCACCAGTCATGACGTGGTGTACAAATTGCGCGGGCACTTCGGCGAAAAACGAATCGGCCATGCTGGCACCCTTGACCCTGATGCAACAGGATTGCTAGTCGTTGGGGTTGGCAATGCCACTCGACTTTTCCGGTTCATGACTGACATGGACAAAACGTATTCGTGCGAGATTGTTTTTGGTGTTGAGACCGATTCGTTAGATGACTCTGGCGCAATTACTGCGACTCATGAAATGACGCCACCCAGCTTGGACGCGATTCGTCGGGTCATTGCAGAACAATTCCTGGGCGAGATTATGCAAGTGCCTCCGATGGTGTCTGCATTACGGGTTGACGGAGTGCGGTTGCACAAATTGGCTCGAGAGGGAATCGAAGTGGAACGTCCTGCACGGCCCATCACGATTCATTCATTCGAAGTTGAGGCAACAGATAACCCCATGGTGATTCGGGCAACAGTGCGTAGTGGAGCCGGAACGTATATTCGTTCTCTTGGCGCAGACCTAGGGACCGCACTTGGTGGCGGCGCACATATTCGTACCTTGCGACGTTTTTCGGTAGGGCCATTTTCAGTTGATGAAGCAACCACCATCGCAGAACCAACACTGTTGCCAATTCGCGAGGCTGTGCGGCATCTAGAAGTGCAAGTACTTGATGATTCCGAAGTGACTGATTGCCATTTTGGCCGCACGCGAATTGCGTGGGACGGCGATGGACCATGGGCAGCAGTTGATGGCACCGGCGAACTTGTCGGAGTGTTTGAAGTGTGGCTTGAGCGAATCGCCAAACCCACTGTGGTCTTTCAAGCGAGATAGCGTTAGTCCTTGTGCATGTAGTGACAGACCTTTCCGCATGGCCGTGGCCACATGAGCGTTCCGTCATCACTATTGGCGCCTACGACGGCATGCACCTCGGTCACCAGGCTGTTATTGCTCAAGTTCGCGAACGAGCAGCACGAGTTGGTGCGAAAAGCGTTGTTGTCACCTTTGACCGTCACCCTGCAAGCGTTGTGCGCCCTGACGCTGCACCCCGTCTGTTGACCAATACTGCACAAAAGCTAGAACTTCTTGCGGCAACTGGTGTTGACGCTGTTGTTGTGCTGTCATTTACGCCAGAGCAATCAAAAGAAATCCCTTCGGACTTCGTACAGCGAGTAATTGTTGATGGGCTACACGCCAGCACAGTAATTGTTGGCTCTGATTTTCACTTCGGCCACATGCGTCAAGGCAATGTGACCCTATTGCGTGAGATGGGTGAGCGCCATGACTTCACCTGTGAACCCGTTGTTCTGATTGCTCGCGCAGATGACATTGATGAACCAGTGAGTTCTACGGCTATCCGTCGCGCGCTTGCCGGTGGTGAAATAGCTACAGCAGCAAAAATGCTCGGCCACTCATATGAAGTTGTTGGCACTGTTGTTACGGGTGATCAACGTGGTCGCACCATCGGATTCCCAACAGCGAATGTTGAGATACCGAATGGCATGTGTGTGCCAAGTGATGGCGTGTACGCAGGTTTGTACAAACGGCCAGATGGCAGTGAACACCCGTGTGCCATCAACCTTGGTCGTCGCCCGACGTTTTATGTGAATGCTGAACATTCATTGCTCGAGGCATATCTCATGGATTTCAGTGGTGACTTGTACGGAGAAGTAGCAGTTGTGCAGTTCGTTGCCTTCTTGCGCAGCGAGCGTCAGTTTGCCGGAATCGATGAATTGAAAGATCAACTACAAGTTGATATCGCGCATGCTCGCGCAGCTGTTGCTACGCACCTGCAGTAGGGCTGAGGAACTTGTAGGCGGTATTGCGCTGCACCAATGTGCGGCGCATCGGAGCCACAATTTCACCGAAGCGACCTTCAGTCATCATCTGGCCATGGTTGGCGCCAGCAGCACGAGAAATGTTCTCGTCCATCAATGTGCCACCAAGGTCGTTGCAGCCTGCTTGTAACAACTGCGCAGCACCCGCTGTACCGATCTTGACCCAACTGACCTGAACGTTGTCGATATGGCCGTGGTAGAAAATACGACCAATCGCGTGCATCAATACATTTTCGCGGAATGTTGGTCCGCGACGAGCTTTGCGTTGTAAATAAATTGGCGAGGCCATATGAACAAACGGAAGCGGAATGAATTCGGTGAAGCCACCAGTTTCCTTCTGCAGCTCGCGAGTGACCACCATGTGCTTGGCCCATGAACGAGGATGCTCAACGCTGCCGAACATGATGGTGATGTTCGAATGCAAGCCAATGGAGTGTGCTTGGCGATGACACTCAAGCCATTCTTCGGTATTCACCTTGTCTGAGCAGATGATGGCGCGAATGTCGTCATCCAAAATTTCAGCCGCGGTGCCGGGAAGCGAAGCAAGGCCTGCTTCCTTCAGACGAAGGAGGTATTCACGAAGAGATTCTCCGTTGCGATTCGCGCCTTCTGTTACTTCAAGCGCAGTAAAGCCATGTACATGCATGTCGGGTACTGCAGATTTCACAGCTTTCGTAACGTCGATGTAATAGTCGCCATCAAAGTCTGGGTGAATACCGCCCTGCAGCGTGACTTCAGTTGCACCCATGCCGGCAGCTTCCACTGCACGGTCTGCAATGTCGTCAAGCGTCAAGAGATACGGAGTTCCGCGCAAGTTAAGGCTGAGCGGACCTTTGGAGAATCCACAGAACTTGCACTTGTATGTGCACACATTTGTGTAGTTGATGTTGCGATTGTGTACCCACGTGACATTGTTGCCAACAGTCTTGAACCGCAATTCGTCTGCATAGTCGGCGAGGTAACCCACTTCTGGTCCGCGTGCAGCAAACAATGCAACTACTTCGTCTTCGCCTAGTTCTTGTCCGTTGCGATGGCCTTCAATGATTTCTGCAATGCGACCTTTTGCTGCGGGGCGAGGATGTGGCACCAGCATCATTGGCTTCACGTTTGAACCTGAATACCACTGTGTTGATTTGTGCCCAACAAGAACAACTTCTGCACCGTCGTGAACAACGTCTGCTGCTGTTACTTTTTCGGGCCAAAATGCACCTGGATCATCACGACCCAAGCCTTCTGCGTCAGTGCGATCCATCACGGGGAAGTGCAATGCAGGGTCGAGCCACTTCTCTGGGGCAGTTGCGTACTCGGGATAAATGGTGAGACGTGGTGCGAGCACCATGCCGCGATCTTCTGTGACATCACGTAAACGATCAAGTGCTGGCCATGGCCGCTCAGGGTTTACATGATCAGCAGTAACAGGTGAGACGCCGCCCCAGTCATCGATGCCTGCATCAAGCAAGATGCCGAAGTCGTCTGACAAGTTTGGTGGAGCCTGCAAGTGAATAGATGCTGGCAGAATCAGGCGCGCAACAGCAATTGACCATAAGTACTCATCTTCTGGGCATGGCTTTGCTTTGTGCATTGCGGTGCCAGCTTTAGGCAAGAAGTTCTGAACAATGACTTCTTGTACATGACCGTACTTTGCGTGCGCTGCAGCAATGAGTGCGAGTGCTTCAATGCGGTCGCGTCGTTCTTCACCGATACCAACCAAGATTCCGCTTGTAAATGGAATGGCAAGTTCGCCTGCTTCGCACAACGTATTGATGCGACGTTGTGGTTCTTTATCTGGCGCACCACGATGACATTCCAAATCATCACGCAGTGATTCAAGCATCATTCCTTGAGAAGGGGAAACGCGGCGCAACATTGCCAACTCGTCGTTGTACAACGCACCTGCGTTTGCATGGGGCAGTAAGCCCGTTTCGTCGAGCACAAGTTTGGCCATGTCGTGCAAGTAATGAACTGTGGAGTCGTATCCGTTGTCGCGCAACCAATTGGCGGCAATCTCATACCGTTCCTCTGGGCGTTCACCAAGAGTGAACAATGCTTCTTGACAACCGGTACGTGCGCCTTGACGTGCGATAGCAAGAACATCTTCTGCAGTCATGTACGGCTTTTCTAAACGTGCAGGTGGTTGGGCGAACGTGCAGTACCCGCACTTATCGCGGCACAACATAGTGAGCGGAATAAAAACTTTTGGCGAGAACGTAATGCGAGTGCCATGAGCGGCATCACGCACACCACGTGCACGCAACATCAACTCATCAAGAGGCAATGTCAAAAGGTCGTCGACGAACGATTGATCAATGGGAAGAGAAGACATGATGTCGTCTCGAGAGAACTGGCGCGACAAGGCAGCACCTTTCAGGTGGATCCGGTGGAATATGAGCCAGTGGCGGTCGAACCCCATCAGACGAGCAAGAAATGTCTGGTGGCGCCCATTTGGCCGCGCGCCTAAATAGTACCGCCGTTATTGGTCGGTAGCGGTGTTGGAGATGGCCTCGAACATGGCAGACACGTTGTGGCTGCTCATGGGTACGCGATGGCCGGTACGGCTAATGAAGCTGAGCTGGACTCCGGTGACGGGGTCTAAGGCTGTGAACACCTGCTCGTGGCCTTCGGCGTCAACGACAACATCGGTAAGCAGCGGCACGCCCGCAGCATCGAGCGCGTCGCGAGTAAAGCCAGCATTCAGAACTTCAATGGCGATGTGTTGCACGCCAGAACCGTGTTCGGCGAGGCGTTGATGAACTGCAGGGTTATGGTTCGCGCCAACAAGAACCACAGTGACGCCGCCTGCTTCTGCCGTAACAACAGAGGCATCATCGGTGACAGTGGTGGAGAAACCCATGCCATCAAAAAACTTTCGTGCAGCGTCGAGATCTGCAACGGCAACTACGACGTGATCAATACGACACGCAACAGTGTCGAGTTCGCTGCGTTGTGTATCGCCCGCAAGTTTGATTGGTGCTGATTCGTCACGTGATTCTGCACCTTCGATGCGATGTGTCTCTGACAACAACGTACGGAAGAGTTGTTCAGCAAAATCGGCATCAACACCTGCATCAATGGCCCATTGGCGACGACTAGACAGAACATCACGCACGCGCTGCGGCTGGATAACAGCAGCACCCGTTGTTTCCTTGATCTCTGCAACTTCACGGCACACGTTCATGCGATCAGCAAGCAGGTTCACAAGTGCGGCGTCGATGGCATCAATTCGCTGGCGAAGATCTCCGAGGTCAGCCATTGCTAGTTCCTGTGCTCGAGCAATCGTTCAACGTGCTTTGCAAGGACATCAATTTCAATATTGACTGTGTGTCCTGGCTTGCGATGGCCAAGTGTGGTGACATCTGCTGTGTGAGGAATCACCGCAACTTCGAATGTGTCTTCTGTGAGGTTGAACACTGTGAGGCTGATGCCGTCGACAGTGCAGCTTCCTTTTTCCACGATGTATCGCATGAGGTCTTGAGGAACGCGCACGACAAGTTGCGGGGCAGGAGAGACAACTTCGCCCACAGCATCAACATGGCCAAGAACAATGTGGCCACCAAAGCGACCGTTTGCCACCATCGGGCGTTCGAGGTTGACCGGGTCGCCAGGCTGCAGATTGCCAAGGTTGGTGCGGGAATAGGTTTCCTCTGACACATCGGCCAACCACCAATCGGCACCCTTCTCTATAAGGGTGAGACAGCAGCCATTGACGGCGATTGATGCGCCAAGGCCAGAATCTTCAAGCACGGTATGGGCTGAGATGGTGAGTTTTGCCCCTTCACGGGCCAAAACTGAGCCCTTTTCTTCAATGATTCCTGTGAACACTCCTTCAATCTAATCAGGACAGGGGGTTGTGGGCACTAGGAAATGGCTCATAACCTAATTAGGTCCTCGTGGGCTCTGGCGCACGTGTGATGCTCGGCCCAAATTCTTGGGATGAGCGCCCTCTCTCAATAAGGAATATGAGGCTTTCATTATGTTGCCGAAGATCGACACCATCTCGACGTACCGCAAGCACGGAACGGACACCGGTTCACCCGAAGTACAAATTGCACTTCTTACCGACCGCATCAATCACCTGACGGAGCACCTCAAAACGCACCACAAGGACCACCACTCTCGTCGTGGATTGTTGATGTTGGTAGGCCGCCGTCGCCGCATGCTTGATTACGTTCGCGATCGCGATATTGCTGGCTACCGCGAGCTCATCGCACAACTCGGCCTTCGCCGATAACAAAACCTTCCGCCAACACCATTTTTATTGTTGTCGGTTGTCAGTCGATTATCCCGCGCCATGGGGCGGGGTTGCCGACTGGGAACCGGCTGGTTGTAGGCGGAACTACAACAACACACAAACAAGGGAGTTCCCATGGCTGACGCCATTCGTGTTTCAACACAGGTTACTGGTTCCGAAAAAACCATGTCATTCGAGACTGGAAAGCTTGCGACACAATCGCAGGGCGCCGTTCTCGCCTCAATCGACGGCACAACCGTTCTAGTCACAGCCAATGCGGCTCGTGGCGTGAAAGACGGCATCGATTTCTTCCCACTCACCGTGGATGTCGAAGAGCGTGCATACGCTGCCGGCAAAATTCCTGGTGCGTTCTTTCGTCGTGAAGGTCGTCCATCAGAGCAGGCAATTCTTACCTGCCGTCTGATTGACCGCCCACTTCGTCCTGCATTCCCAGACGGTTATCGCAACGAGACACAAATTGTTGTCAACGTTGTTGGTGTCGACATGGAAAACCCACATGACGTCATTGCAATCAATGCTTCGTCAGCTGCTCTCATGATCAGTGGAGTTCCATTCGAAGGCCCAATCGGTGCTGTTCGTTTGGCATATTCACAAGACGGAGACTGGGTGCCTCACCCAACTTATGCAGAAGGAAACAACGGAACATTCGAAATCGTTGTTGCTGGACGCGAACTTGACAATGGCGATGTTGCCATCATGATGGTGGAAGCTGGCGGAACTGAGAAGTCATTCGAGTTCTACGCAGACGGCGCTCCGAAAGTGTCAGAGCAGACAATCGCAGATGGTCTTGAAGCATCAAAGGTATGGATCAAAGAGTCCATCAAGCTTCAGCGCCAACTTGTTGCAAGTGTTATTGCTACTAAGGGTGCAATTACGCCTCTTGAGTACACACCAGTTCTTGACTACACACCG
>JAPKZY010000076.1 GCA_026393535.1 Actinomycetota bacterium
CCAGGTGGACGTTTGAAGCCACAGTTCTGCTTGGAAAAACTGCGTGATGCAGCACCAGAAGGCACAATCGTTGTCAGCGGTGTTGGACAGCATCAAATGTGGACAAGCTTGTTCTGGAAATTCAATGAGCCATAC
Organism: Actinomycetota bacterium; assembly: GCA_026393535.1. Classification (GTDB taxonomy): domain Bacteria; phylum Actinomycetota; class Acidimicrobiia; order Acidimicrobiales; family Ilumatobacteraceae; genus UBA2093. Next base: position 136 of record JAPKZY010000076.1, read on the forward strand.
ACCTGGGTGAACTCAGGTGGCCTTGGCACCATGGGATTCTCTGTTCCTGCAGCAATTGGCGCAAAAGCTGCACGCCCTGATCGCACAGTTTGGGCGATTGACGGCGATGGTTGTTACCAAATGACTGCACAAGAATTAGTGACAGCGTCAACCGAAGGTATTCATATCAAGGTTGCAATTTTGAACAACACGTATCTTGGAATGGTCCGCCAGTGGCAAGAAATGTTCTACGGCGAGCGTTATTCAGAAGTAAACCTTGCAGGTTGCCCCGACTTTGTTAAGTGGGCCGAAGCAATGGGATGTGTTGGAATTCGTGTTGATTCAGTTGAAGAAATTGACGGAGCCATTGAGTTAGCAAACAGCATTAATGATCGTTCGGTTGTTATCGATTTCCGTGTTGAAGAATTTGAAAAAGTGTTCCCAATGGTTCCGGCCGGCCAGAGCAACGATGACGTTCTGTTACATCCATCTCAGGAATCAGATAGAGGGTTACTCCGATGAGAACTATTAACTCGAATAATCCATTTGGCGATTCACATCAACATCATGTGTTGTCAGTGCTTGTCCAGAACCGCCCGGGAGTGCTTGCGCGCGTGTCGGGTTTGTTTGCTCGTCGTGGCTACAACATCTATTCGTTAGCTGTTGCTCCTACAGACGATGTGGATTACAGCCGCATCACCATCGTGGTGGACATCTCGGCTACTCCGCTCGAGCAGATCGTCAAGCAGCTCTTCAAGCTGATCGATGTTGTCCGGATCACCGAACTCGACCCCCGAAAGTCAGTCGAGCGTGAGCTCATGCTGGCCACCGTGCGTATCGATGGGGAGCACAGAGGCCAGATCGTGGAGCTGGCGAATATCTTCGAGGCCAAGGTTTTGGCCGTCGGAAGTGACGCAATCAGCCTTTCTATGGACGGAACTCCCGAGAAAATCGACGATTTTGAGGAATTATTGAAGGGTTATGGCATCGTAGAGAGCCAAAGAACGGGGCGAGTAGCCCTGCCGAAATTGGAACGAGAGGCACGCAAGGGTGCCCTCAAAGGAAAGGCAAGCTGATGGCAGCAACGATGTATTACGAAAAAGACGTTGATCCGTCGATTATTCGTGGCAAGAAAGTAGCCATTATTGGTTACGGCTCACAAGGTCACGCAACATACAACGCGCATATCAAGCGTTACATGAAGCCAGGTAAGGCACTTGCATTCGCACACGGTTTCAACATCCGCTTCAAGCGCATTCGCCCGCCAAAGGGTGTCGACATCATCATGATCGCTCCTAAGGGTCCTGGCCACTTGGTGCGTCGTACATTCACTGAAGGTGGAGGCGTTCCGTGCCTTATCGCAGTTGAAGAAAACGCAACAGGAATGGCAAAAGAAATTGCTCTTTCCTACGCTGAAGCAATTGGTGGCGCACGCGCCGGAATCATCGAAACATCATTTGCCGAAGAGACTGAGACCGACTTGTTCGGCGAGCAGGCTGTTCTGTGTGGTGGTGTTGCTGCACTCGTTCAGGCAGGTTTCGAAACTCTGACCGAAGCTGGCTACCAGCCAGAGATGGCGTACTTCGAGTGCTTGCACGAAGTGAAGCTCATCGTTGACTTGATGTACGAAGAAGGAATCACCGGAATGCGTTACAGCATTTCTGACACTGCTGAATACGGCGACGTCACACGTGGTCCTCGCATTATTACGCCAGCAACAAAGAAGGCAATGCAGAAGATTCTCAAGGAAATTCAGTCGGGCAAGTTTGCTCGCGAATGGATCAAGGAATCAGAAGAAGGTCGCGTGAACTTCAATGCATTGCGTGAAGCCGGAGCAAAGCACCCAATCGAAGCAGTGGGCACGAGCCTGCGCGCAATGATGACGTGGTTGTCAGCTGGCAAGCTGAAGGTTTCAGACGTCTCTGTCTGTTGATTCTTCTAAGAGTTGAAAAAGGGCTCGCTTCGGCGGGCCCTTTTTTATTTATACAGCAATGATTTCAATGAGTTGCTCAAGACCTTCAAAGTCTTTGGGGTTGCGCGTGTACAGCGGCAGTCGGTGTCGCATTGCAGTTGCAGCAATCATGTAATCCACGGCTCGTGAACCTCGAGGTTTACGTCCGATAGAGCGAACGGCAGCGAACAGAGAGGCATACGCCCGTGCGCAATACGCATCGAACGGTAATACTTCGACCATTGATTCAAGATTCTGCAACCGCAACTGTCGTGTAATGCGTGTCGGTAGATGGTCTGTGGCCATCAAGCCAGCAGAAAGTTCAGCCAAAGTCAGCGCACTTACGGAAAAAAAATTGGGAAGACGCTCTGCGGGCAATTGTTCAATATCGATAATGACTGATGTGTCGAGAAGTCCGATCGGATTACTCATTGAAGAATCTCGGTGTTGGATCTTGGTCAATGAACTCATCGAGGTCACGACGTAACTCGGCGTAACTCATTTCGGGAAGACCTTTGAAAGCTTCCAGTACATCAGTCATACGAGCAAACTGCGGGCGTGCCATAGGAGTCAATACGCCTACTTGTTTGCCGTTGCGGGTGATGATGAAGGTCTCGCCCTCCTCAAGACGTCGCACAATGTCTGCATTGTTATTGCGAAGGTCGCGTTGGGTGATTGTGGTCGCCATGTATTGCACCGTAGCACTAAGTGCTACGCAAGGTTTCTTTGATTTCATTCGAGTGTTCATGCCTTGATGAGTACTGGGATCCGCCGTATTGGCAATTCCCGAGTTGGTAGGTCGGGAATTGGGGGCTAGCGTTCTCCCCTATGACAAATGCAGCATGGGGTTTCGAAACCCGCCAGATCCACGCCGGCCAAGAGCCAGATCCAACAACAGGCGCCCGCGCCGTTCCGATCTACCAAACAACGTCGTACCAATTCCGCGACACGCAACACGCAGCGAACTTATTCGCGCTTGCTGAAATCGGAAACATCTACACACGTCTTATGAACCCAACAACTGGTGTTCTTGAAGCACGCTTGTCAGATCTTGAAGGCGGCACAGCCACTGCAGTTGGCTTGCCAGGTGCACTTGTTGTGTCATCAGGTCAAAGCGCAGCGACATTGGGAATTCTTACGTTGTCAGAAGCTGGCGCACACATCG
>JAPKZY010000062.1 GCA_026393535.1 Actinomycetota bacterium
ACCAACATTTGGTTTGTGGTTCTTAGTTGATACTGGTCTTGTTGATCATTTTCTTCCAGAGATGAAGCTGATGCGCCTGGAACAAGACCCTATTCACAGGCATAAAGATGTATTAACGCACACCCTTGCGGTTGTTGAGAACGTGCAGCTTGACCCCACTCGTGAATTTGATTTTCGCATCACTCGCCTTGCCGCTTTGTATCACGACATCGGTAAACCACGCACACGCGGATTCAAAGAAGGCAAGGGCGTCACCTTCCATCATCACGAAGTTGTTGGTGCACGCATGACTCGCGAACGCATGAAGGCGATGAAGTATCCGAACGCCGATATTGAAGCAGTATCTGAATTAGTAGCAATCAGTGGGCGTTTTCACACGTATCAAATGGGTTGGACCGACAGTGCAGTGCGCAGATATGTGCGCGATGCCGGTGAATACCTCGGCGAACTCAATGTGTTGGTGCGGTGTGACTGCACCACACGCAACGAAAAGAAGGCAAACATTCTTTCGCGACGCATGGATGAAATGGAAGCGCGTATCGCTGAAGTTGCCGCGCGTGAAGAGCTTGCATCACTACGTCCGGAAATTGACGGACAGCAGGTGATGGAATTACTTGGTGTTCCCGCCGGCCCTGCGATTGGTGCGGCATTGGAATTCCTCATGGACATTCGCTTAGAAGAAGGAATTCTTGGTGAAGTAGCCATTGTTGTTCGCTTGCGCGAATGGTGGGCAGCCAATGCTGATGATGTGTCGAAACTTACACGCACACGACGTGCGGAGACTCGCTAACTACGAACCAAGTTTGCGCGCACGCACCACAAGTGTGGACGGCGCAACTGCACGCGGCTGATGCAATGGCGTTAATTCGTGCATCACATCAATCGAAAAGTTGGCGCGTTGCAAAGCCATTGTTAATTCTCCAATGGTTGGCGTAGTGGAACCGTATTGGCGTCGAGCTGTGGGGTCATTGTTGTCAAATACCGCTGACATCGGGTGAGTGACTGCAAAAACAAGACCAGCTTCGGGGCGCAACACGCGATGCACTTGGCGAAACAGGCGGGCAATGTCAGTGTCGAAATTGATCTGATGCACACAGACCGCAAGGTCGATGACTGCGTTCATCAGAAAGCCAAGATCTGCAAGATCACCTTCATGGAATTCCACTACAACGTCTGCGTTACTGCCCGCCACCCTGGCACGGGTGATTGCTTCGCGCGATGGGTCGATGGCGATACTGCGAGCACCTTGGGTGGCCATGGCAACGCAATTCGGCACAGTGCCAAAAAGTCCTAGTTCCAGCACTCGCTTGCCACGAAGGTCTCCGCAGACCCGAAGTTCACTTTCATTGTGAACCTTGGAACCAAAGGAAATAAAGCGGCCATCGGTAACGGTGGAACCAGCATCTGACATGACAGGCATCTTATGGCTAACTTATGGAGGCATGGGTTTCTCAGTTGACATGTTGCGCGGCGGCACCGGAGTTGTTGACCACCAGTTGTCTCGACGCTCCCTTCTTAATGAGGTAAAGCGCGGACGAGTCAGCAAGGACTCCGTCTGTGATGCACACCCCGAACTCATTCGCGCTGCTCGCAATATTGGCGAACCATCAAAGACCATCTGCCCCATCTGCGAAGAAGTCAATGTGGCTCTCGTGACCTATGTATTCGGACACGGGTTACCAAAGAACGGCAAGTGCGTCACCGATCGCAGCGACATTGTGAAATTGCAACGCACCGGCCACGAATACACCGCCTATGTCGTGGAAGCCTGCCCGCAATGCAGGTGGCACCACTTATTGCGGGTTCTGCCGATTGCGGTACCAAAAAGGACTCGAACAGCCGCAAAAGGCTGAAATAGTGCCAAAAGCTGCCATTCCTGGTCCACATCAGGGGTAATGGACACAGGTCGGACATCAGTGAAACACCCCTGTGGGAGGGTGAATCTCAGCAGATATGCTTCCCAAGTCACTTATTCACCCTGCCCCCTCGGGGGCCCCGGGATCGTACTCGGGTCCGAAGGGAGGTCACACGCAATGCGTGCATACGAACTCATGGTCATTATTAGCGGGAAGCTCGACGAGAGCACGGCCCATGCATGGATCAAATCCATCTCTGCCTCAGTGGCAGGTGTTGGTGGACAAATCCACGGCAACCCCGATTGGTGGGGCAAGCGTCGCTTGGCTTATCCGATCATGAAACAAGATGATGGCTACTACGCCATTTTCAACCTCTCTGCTGAAGGTGGCGCACTCGATGAAGTCGAGCGCGGATTCCGTATTTCAGATGACGTTCTTCGTCACAAATTGGTCCGCCTTCCAGACGACGAGGCAGCTCGTCGCGGAATGATCTCGGCGGCGTAAGCCGCCCTTATAGAGCACAGCGCTCTCTTCATTTGTAGGAAGGAACCATCACCATGGCCGACAACACAATCACCCTCGTGGGAAATCTCACCCGCGATCCAGAACTTCGTTTCACTACTGGCGGCAAGGGCGTCGCATCATTCGGCATCGCCGTTGGTCGTCGCTACCAAGTCAACGGTGAATGGCAAGAACAAACCTCGTACTTCAACATCGTTGCATGGGGCCAAATGGGCGAGAACGCCGCAGCAACCTTCACCAAGGGAATGCGCGTCATCGTTTCAGGTCGCCTCGAGCAGCGCGAGTACCAAAACCGCGAGGGCGAAAAGCGCACCGCGATTGAAATCAACGCAGATGAAATTGGGCCAAGCCTTCGCTGGGCAACCGCATCTGTCGAGCGCACACCTCGTGCCGAAGGCGGCGGCAACGCTGGCGGCGGCGCACGTGGTGGTTCACAATCATCAGGCGGCAACGCCGGTGGTGGCGACTACTTCCCATCTGACGAAGAGCCTTTCTAGGCTTTCCATTTTCTACCCTTCACACCTTCCCTGATACAAGGATCACACCATGACAAGTAAAACGAACAAAATTCGTAACGCCCGTGAGGCAAACCGCAAGTTCAAAAAGAAGGCCAACCCATTGGCCATCGAAAAAGTTGTTTTCATCGATTACAAAGACGTCAGCCTGCTTCAGCGCTTCATGTCTGATCGTTCGAAAATCCGTGGACAGCGCATGAGCGGCACAAACGTGCAGCAACAGCGTGACCTCGCAACTGCAATCAAGAACGCTCGCGAAATGGCATTGTTGCCATACACAAAGCGCACCGTCAGCACCCGGGCACCTCGCCCAGGTAAAGAAGGTCGTGAAGACGAAGCAAACTTGGAGCTCGACGAGCAGCCAACAAGTTCATCATTCGTGCCTCGTGAGGACGAAGATGATTCAACAGATTCAACCGAAGCTGTCGCAGAAGAAACTGCAGCAGTTGAAGCCGAAGTAGAGGCATAATCATGAAAGTCATTCTTCGTCAAGACATCGCCGGAGTCGGCTGCCGCGGTGACATCATCGCTGTTGCAGATGGCCATGCTCGTAACTATTTGTTGCCACGCGGACTTGCTCTTGTAGCAACCGATGGCGCAGTACAGCAAGCAACGTCAATGCGTCGCGCACGTGACCTTCGTGAAGCATCAGACCGAGCATCTGCTCACACTGTTGCTGAAACACTCATGGCTCGTTCATTTACTGTCAAGGCAAAAGCCGGAAACGAAGGCCGTTTGTTCGGTTCAGTGACCACTGCTGACATCGTTGCTGCACTTGCTGCGCAATCTGGTGTCATCCTTGATCGCAAAAAAGTTGTGGCTCAGCCAATTCGTACAACAGGTGCACATACGGCAATTGTCCGCTTGCACGCTGATGTCGAGTGCACAGTGAAATTGTCAGTGGTTGCTGGTTAATAGCTAGCGCCGCTAACAC
>JAPKZY010000031.1 GCA_026393535.1 Actinomycetota bacterium
CAGCTGGCGTATCAATGGTGATTGCAGATGTCACCATGAGCGGGGCGTAACTGCTCATGGGCAATGCGGCCGCGGCTGCAATAGAGCGCCATCCGCACCTGGCAATGCCATGCCGTGATGGTTATGTGCGTGTGGATATGCATTCACACACCATGTTTTCTGGTGACTCCACCACAACGCTTGACGAAATTATTGAATCAGTAGTGGAAGCTGGCATTGATGTGCTGTGTGTAACGGACCACAACGCCATTGAAGGCGCAGTGCGGTTACAACGCGAACTAGAAGGCGACGGAATATGTCGCGTGATTGTTGGCGAAGAAGTGCGTACGCACACGGGTGAGATTATTGGTCTATTTCTCACCGAACGTATTTCGTTTGGTGACAATGCCATAGATACTGCGACACAAATTCGTACACAGGGTGGGGTTATGTATGTTCCGCACCCGTTTGACCCAATGCGTCGCAATCTCACTGAAGCATCATTGATTGAACTGACAGACCTTGGGTTGGTGGACGCAATTGAAGCGCACAACTCAAAGACCTCGTTGCAGTCGTTGAACAAACGGGCACGTGAGTTTGGTGAATCACACGGGTTGGCATTGGGTGCTGGCAGCGATGCACACGTGCCACACGCATTGGGCAGTGCCTTCGTGGAAATGCCCGACTTTGATGGGCCAACTGATTTCTTGGCAAAGCTTGGCGATGGCGTTTTAGTAGGCCATCACTGGGATATGCATCGTCCGTGGAGCGCACGCATTGTGCCCTCGGTGACAGAAGAGTATTAGCGGTTCAGTAGAACAGGAAGAACGCGTGGGCCGCGTACTTGACCGTTTGCCCACGTAGTCTTCTTTGACTTATCGAGCGAGTAGTTCGGGAATGCGCGAAGCCATTCCTGAAACGCCACCAACATTTCCAAGCGTGCAAGGTTTGAGCCAGCGCAACGATGAATGCCGACACCAAACGCCACGTGGCGATTGTCTTGACGATCAAGTTGGAAGATGTGTGCGTCTTCGAATGCTGCAGGGTCGTGGTTTGCAGCAGGGAAGGTGACAAGTGTTTGTTCACCGGCGCGCATTGGGCAACCAGCAATTTCAACATCGTTGATGACTTTTCGCGCCATGGTGACAGGTGCGTAGTAACGAAGAACTTCTTCGTTTGCGGTGTTCCATAGTGGATCATCATTCGGAACTGCAACGAGGCGTTGCACTTCATCGTTGTGTTGTGCGAAGTGCCAGAGGCCTGAACCAATTGCGCTCCAGGTTGTATCGATGCCCGCAATGATTTGCAGACGGATGTAACCAATCTTGATATCCCAGTCGACTTCTTTGCCATCAATTTCCGCAGTAGCGATTGTGGTGAGAAGGTCGTCTTTCGGATTAACGAGACGTTCTTTCAAGATGACGTCGATGTACTGAGTCATCTCTGTGAGCACTTGCAAACGCACTGCGTTGTCTTTCGGAGCTAACTGGAAATTCTTGTAGATCCAGTCGCGGAATAAGTCAGCATCTTCTTCTGGCAGGCCGGTGAGAAGACAAATTCCGTGCACGGGAATATGTTGCGTGTATTGCACAGCAGCATCAACAGCATCGAGGCCGTCTAAGTCTTTGATGAGCTTGCGGCAATAGTCACGCATTTCTTGTTCTACAGCTGCAACAGCTTTGGGGTTGAACGCGGGGAGAATGACGCGGCGGTGTCCGTGATGGTCTGGTGGGTCAGACGTAATAGGTGGCGCTGCTGCGCGTGGTGCATCGGGGCGGCTGACATTGACCCAGATAGAAGAGAAGTCTTCAGTGTTGTTTGCAATGTCGCGCACTGCTTCCATGGTGACGGGCATGAATGCGCGGCCATAACGTTCGGTGGAACCGACGGGGCATTGCTCGCGCACACTGTTCCAGATGTCGATGGCGTTTTCGCCCCAACCGTCATCAAGCCAGTCCCAGTCATTCACCCAGTCTCTGACAGGTGCTGATTCGATTTTGTCGTTTGATCCGTATGCCATGACAATTCCCGTTGGTAGAGGTGCTGAGCAAAGAATAGTCAGGAAAATCAGTCGGTACGACTTGGACGGGGGCTTAGGTAGCAAGCACTAGTGAGGCGTCGCCATTGCGTGATGCGGTGGCCACAACTGCTGCCGATTCTGCTGGAACAGCAATGGTGATGCCGTTGGTAGGCGATACCTCTATTACAAGGGCTCCAGCGGCAATCACCGTGTCTGCGGTGACGACATCAACATGGTCGCCAGCAATGACTGTGGGTGCCACAAGATCGGTAGGCATGGCTACCCCTCGCCAGCCAGAAGGGATCTGAATACGGGCATTGTCGCCAATAATCATGGATGTAGATAGTGCAGTGCGAGATGTCAGTGCGATTCGTACGCGTGCATCAGTGGGAATTTTCGTGAGCGAATCAGGCGGCTGAATTGCTAGTGGTAGTGCGATGCGATGTGTGTTTGCGTTTGTCAGTGATTCACCAGCAGCAATATTGCGTGACGTGACTAGGACTGACACCTTTGATGCCCACTGACGTTGTGTGGCACGGGTTGAATGCATGGTTCGTGCCACGAGAAAACCAATGACGACAGACACAACGAGAACTGCAATGAGTTGAGCACGACGTTGAATTTGCAATGCACGAATGAGTGCGTTGAAAAGTGTGGTGAATTGCGCAAGTGCTGTGCGCAGAAAAAAAGTGAGTGATTTCATAGGAACCCTTTCAGATACCTATGTGTGCACTACCTAGTCAGAAGAGGAAGATGACGGCGCAGGTGACGCTGCTGGCGTAGGAGCTGCGGCGCTGGAGGACGAATCACTAGACGAGCTAGGTGCAGGAGTGCTGCCCGACTTGCCGCTATCTGTTTTGTAGAACCCGCCACCTTTGAAGGTGATGCCGACCGGAAGGAAGACTTTTTTGACGGGACGCATGGTGCCGTCGACAGGGTGAAGGGCTTCAGTGAGTGAATCTTCCGAGAAATCTTGGAAAATCTCGACTGTTTCGCCTGTTTCAACGAATTTATATACGTATGTGGGCATTGGGGTCTCCGGGGGTGGCACTCAGGTCCATCGAGTGCCAAATGGTATCTGGCTAGCGTGGGATTTCATGAGATCGCGTACCGCTGTTATTCCCGCCGCGGGCCTCGGGACCCGTTTCTATCCGGTCACAAAGGCCGTACCGAAGGAATTGTTGCCGATTGTGGATGTGCCTGTCCTACAGCTGGTGATGGACGAAGCGATTGCGGCGGGGGCTGAGCACATTGTGTTGGTGTCTCACGTGTCGAAGACTCCTGTTGAGGCGTACGTTGCGCCGTCGGCTGCCGTGATTGACAAGGTACGTGCCAGTGGGCGCGAGGAACTTGCGAACAGGTTGGCACGCATCGGTACTGATGTGCGCGTGAGTGTGGTGTATCAAGATGCACCGCGCGGGCTTGGACATGCAGTGGGGTGCGCGCGTAGTGCAGTGGGCGATGAACCGTTCTCTGTGTTGTTGCCAGACGAAATTATGGGTGATGCAGTGTTGCTGAATGCGCTGGTTGATTCGTGTGAGAAAAAAGGTGTGGGCGCTGTTGGCCTGATGCGTGTGCCGATGGAACAGGTATCTGCATATGGAGTGATTACGCCGTCGGCTACATCGCCTGATGAAGGGCCATACGACATTATTGATGTGGTGGAAAAACCTGCGCAAGCTGATGCGCCGAGCAACTTGATCATTATTGGTCGCTACGTATTGACACCTGACGTGTTTGACGCCATTGATGCGTTGAAGCCACATGCAAACGGGGAACTGCAACTGACCGATGCGTTGCGTGCGCAGTCACAGCGTTCGCCGTTAACCGGCATGTTGAACCGTTCTCAGCGATGGGATACGGGCACGCCAATGGGTTGGCTGACTGCTGTTGTAGATATCGCCTTATCGCGACCTGACATTGAGCCAGGGTTTCGTGCGTGGCTAACGCAGCGCCTCGGCGACTAATTATTGCGGTTACGACGAAACGTATTGTGCTCGTCGAGAACTAAACCAAATTCATCAACCGTTGCTGCGTGTTGATCGCCTGTGAGCAACGACGTGTATTCCCATGAGTGTTCATCATGACGTGTGTAGCGCTGCGGAGTTTTCACCACACCAAGAGTGTCAACGTTGATGGTGATTATCTGCAGATCAGCTGTGTGGCCAACGTGTAATGGCAGACGATGCGTGATGATGGAATTGGTAAACGGAGTACCTGCAAAGTCGATATCAACACAGCCGTCAAGTTCGGTGCGATGCTCGCCATTCATTTCGCCCCATTGGCCATGACCGTCTGTTGCAAGCCATAAGTCGGGTTCTGGTAAATCACGAAACAACAACATCTGTTGCACCACCCACGAAGCAGACATACGAACAACGGCGACTGCTTTGTCAGCAAGCAATCCGATTTCTGCAGTCCAGCCTTCGTTTTCCCAACGCAAGTCAACAGAACTGCCAGGCGAGCCATCCCACCGAGTCCATGCGGCCTGATGCCCTGAAGCAGATGGGGCCTTGTACAACGACATGTAATAGGTATATCGCAGGAATGGGCTGAAAAGTGGTGGGTGGCTTCGTTCACAGGTACCGTTTCGCCCATGACTCCACTGCACGACGTTCGCGCCATGGTGCTGGCCCGTTGTTCGGTTGCCACCCCTGTGCGTGTTGCGCGTGCAGATGCAGCCAATTGCATTGTTGCGCACGATGTCGTGGCCACTGAACAGGTGCCACCGTTTGCGAATACCGCGGTTGATGGTTATGCCGTGCGATCAGAAGATGTTGCAAATGTTCCTGTCGAGTTGCGAGTCATTGGTGAACTTGCTGCTGGGGCTGCACCCACTATTGCGGTGACTGCGGGTACTGCGATTCGCATTATGACGGGTGCACCAATTCCTGATGGTTGCGATTGCGTTGTGATGGTGGAAGATACCGAACGTGTTGGCACTGACGGCGTGAACATTCTGAAATCAGTTCCTGCTGGTGCTGCAATTCGCGCAGCAGGTTCTGATGTTGTTGTGGGTGCCACTGTGGTTACCGCTGGCATGCGTGTAACGCCGATGATTGAAGGCGTGCTTGCCAGTATCAATGCAACACATGTTGTGGTGTATCCGCGCGTAAAGGTGGGAGTCATTTCAACTGGTGATGAATTGGTGGATGATGGTTCGCCACTGGGTGCTGGGCAGATTCGTGAATCAAATCGCACCATGCTTGTGCGCATTGTGGAAGAAGCTGGCGCAACAGCAATTGACCTTGGCATTATTCGTGACAATGAAGATGAACTGGAAGCTGCATTGCGCAGTGCAGTGAGTACTGGCGGATGCGACGCACTTGTAACAAGCGGTGGCGTCAGCATGGGCGACTACGACATTGTGAAAGCTGTGCTGTCACGTATTGCAGATATGAACTGGGTGCAGGTTGCAATGAAGCCAGCGAAACCGTTTGCGTTTGGCACACTGTTGAATCCGGCTGGAGTATCGATTCCTATTTTTGGTTTGCCAGGAAACTGATCGGGTGCATGCATCGTGGGGTTCTGATGGTCGAGTGCATGTCAGTCGCAAGAGTGAACAGAGCAGCCATCAGTTGGCTACAACGGCTGTTGCGAACGCCCTGATGATGGTTCCAGATGGCAATGGGTTAACAGCAGGGGACAATGTGATGGTCACATTCCTTGGTGCTGATGCTGGGCCAACGGCTGCCCAGTAGTCACAGGTTGATTACTGCGTAGGATTGCCATATGGATCTTGTTGACAGCTTCGGACGTGTAGTGCGTGACCTGCGTATCTCTGTCACTGACCGCTGCAATTTCCGTTGTACGTATTGCATGCCAGAAGAAGGCTTGAAGTGGCTAGACCGTTCTGAAGTACTGACATACGAAGAGATTGAACGTGTTGCTCGCATTTGTGTTGAACAATTCGGCGTTGATAGTTTGCGTTTGACTGGTGGGGAACCAACCGTGCGTGCACACCTGCCACAGCTCATTGCAAAGCTTGCAGCATTGCGTTTGCCTGATGGCACGAAGCCTGATATTGCTCTCACCACTAATGGTGCAACCTTGCGCAACGTCGCTGGTGAATTGCGTGATGCCGGCCTTGACCGCATCAACGTAAGTCTTGACAGCCTGAAGCCAGAACGATTCTTTGCCATGACACGTCGTGATGAACTACACAATGTGCTGGCCGGAATTGCAGAAGCGCAAGTAGCTGGGTTTTCGCCAATGAAGGTGAACGCAGTTGTTGAGCGTGGCACCAATGACGACGAGATTCTTGATCTTGTTCGCTACGGCCGCGACAACAATGTCGAAGTGCGCTTTATTGAGTTCATGCCGCTTGATGCCACCAACGAATGGGAACGCAACAAGGTCGTGAGCCAAGATGAAATTGTTGCAACTATTGCAGCGGAGTTCCCACTCGAGATAATGCCGTCTCGCGGTGCAGCACCAGCAGATCGTTGGCGCTTCGTTGATGGCAAGGGAACTGTCGGTGTGATCCCTAGCGTCACGCATCCGTTCTGTGGTGATTGTGACCGCGTGCGGCTCACGTCAGACGGACAATTCCGCACATGCCTCTTTGCTACTGATGAATCCGACATCCGTGCGTTGTTACGCAATGGCGGCACTGATGCAGAAATTGCTGAACTGATTAAAATTGCTGTCGGGGCAAAATGGGCCGGACACCAAATCAATCAAGTGAATTTCATTCGGCCTAATCGGTCAATGAGCCAAATAGGCGGGTAACCCCATGTCGCAGGACACAACAGGGGAATTAGCAAATATTCGGGTGTTGGTTGAAGTCAATGGCCCTGTTGCAACGTTGATATTGAATCGGCCAGACAAGCGCAACGCCATCAACATGGGTATGTGGGCAAGCATTGATGCGCATGTCAGCGCTCTTGCTGCTCAACCAGACATTCGAGTTCTTGTAGTACGTGGTAGCGGCGATCACTTCTGTGCAGGTGCTGACATTACGGAACTTACGAACGGCCCAGGCGGCGAATATGCACGCATCAATTGGGCAGCAGAAGAAGCATTGGCGAATTTCCCTGGCCCAACCATTGCAGTCATTCGTGGCAATTGTGTGGGCGGCGGAGTTTCTATTGCAACAGCCTGTGATATTCGACTGAGTAGCGACGACGCGGTGTTTGGCATTACGCCTGCCAAGTTGGGAATTGTGTACCCGACCAACGCACTCGAGCGAGCTGTGCGCGTCATTGGCGGATCAGCCGCCAAGCATCTGATGTTTACCGGCGAACTCATTGATGCAGCACGTGCATTACGTATCGGGCTTATTGATGAGTTGCTGACTGTCGCTGCGCTTGATGCACGTGTTGATCAACTAGTTGCAGTTCTGCTTGAGCGTTCGTCATTAACGCAAGTAGCAAGTAAAGCCATGATTGATGAAGTGGTACGCGAAGGCAAAGTCAAGCCAAAGACCACCTTGCAGTGGGAAACTGAGATGGATAAGAGCGGCGAGGTGCGCGAGGGCGTTGCTGCGTTCTTAGCCAAGCGTGCTGTGCGCTGGCCGTGGCACCGTCACTAGTTGAGCGACGCCACCATAAAGGTGACAAGTGCGCCAAGTATTCCGATGCCGTAGGTGATTGAAATACCAATCATCCATTTGGTGTTGGTCTCAATTTTCTGAGTCAGGTCAGCGATCTGCTTGGAGAACTTTGCATCGAGCTTGTCGATTCGATCGTCGAGCCTTGCTTCGAGCCCATCGAGCCTGTTGTGAAGGCCAATGATGTCCGCACGTAGGTTGCCAACCTCTGAGCGCATGGTGCCTACTTCTGAGCGCAGCAGTGAAACGTCATCGCGGACACGATCGATATCGGCGCGCAGATGGTCAATATCGCCCGTGCGAGCTACGTCGTACCATCCGCCTGGTGGCAGATGTTCCATCAATGTGTTCGCCACTGCTTCTCCGACGTGAGTTCGTAATCCGGCAAGCATGTCTAGCCGGGCTGTCTCGCTAATTGCCATAGTAAATCCTTTCTAGGATCTGTCAAATGCGATGTGTGCGGGAGTGCAAGATTTCGGCATAACCTGACCAGATGAGCGAGCCAACCTTTAGCCATCTCAATGAATCTGGCCAGGCGCACATGGTCAATGTGGGCGGCAAGGACATCACGAGTCGTCGGGCAGTTGCCCGGTGCAACGTACAGATGTTGCCCGCCACGTCAGCTGCCATCGCCTCGTCTTCGTTGCCGAAGGGGGACGTCATCGCTACTGCCCGCATCGCTGGTATCCAGGCCGCAAAGAAAACGAGCGATCTGATTCCTCTCTGCCACCCGCTGATGCTCAGCGCAGTCACCGTCAATATTGCGGTGGGCGAGGGCGTCGTCTCTATCGAAGCAATTGTCGAAACCACTGGACAGACCGGTGTCGAGATGGAAGCACTCACCGCGTGTTCGGTTGCAGCTCTCACCATCTATGACATGTGCAAGAGTGCAGACAAGACCATGGTGATCGGCGAACTGGCCCTCTGGGAGAAGTCGGGTGGACGCTCTGGCACCTTCCAGCGACCCGACTAAAATCCAATTACGACTTGTGAAAAAGGTTCTAATTGAGTATTTTTCCCAATTTCGAGCCAAAACTGCCTTTTTTGTTTGTATGTAAGGCCTCAAAGGTCGCAGTGCTGACAAAACCTCACTAGGCTTTCAGAAGTGTCTTTTGACGCCACCGTTCTCTACTCAAGGTAATTTTTTTCTACATGAGTCAACTTGTTCTTTTAATTGTCGGCGCAATGTGGATGGCAGTCTTGCTGCCTCCTCTTCTTCGCTCACGCTTTGATACTGGCGCAGTGTCGTCCGTGTCTGATTTTCGTCGTCAGTTGCACACGCTCCAGCGCTCACAAGCTCCAGGTACTCAATCGCCCATGCGCGCCATGGCTCGACCATTGTCGTCTCCTCGTCTCTCAGCCCCAATGGCTCGCCCGCAGGCTCAAGCACCTCGCCTGATAGCAAGCGACGGCGTTTTTGCCGCCGAGCCTCGCCACCGTCGCACTCACCACACTGCTGAATTGCCTCGCACGCACTTTGCTGCCGAGACAGCCTTTATGTCATCTCGTGAAGTTGTGCGTCGTCGTCGCGTCAATGTTCTGTACGGAATGGTGGCCGCTACTGGCATCTCATTGTTCCTTGGTCTCACCACCGGCAGTACAGCCATGCTGTACCTGTTCACGGTTTCATTCCTTGGTCTTGCGGCCTACTGCTACATCCTTGTGCAGATCCGTAACCAGGAATACCTGCGCCGTTATTACGGCCAACGCCAAGCCGCATAATTCTCGTCGTCCGGAACGGACTGTGACGCATGACGCATGCGCCTCTAGACTTTATTCTTCGTAACTCACGGGGGATTTTCACATGGCACTTTCATGGATAGAAGCACAAACAAAAGTTTTGGCCGCAGGGTCAGGTACTCCGTTTGAATTAATGGAAGCCGATATTCGTGGCGTGAAGATGGACGTCTTCAAGAACTGCCCTCCAAACCTTGCACTTGTATTGCAAAATGCACGCAACTTTGGCGACGCCACGTTCATTATCTATGAGGGCGAGAAGTGGACCTTTGAAAAGACCATGGACCAGGTTGATGGTCTGTGCGACTTGCTGGTGAACACCTATGGCGTGAAGAAGGGCGATCGTGTTGCCGTTGCCATGCGTAACTTCCCTGAATGGATCATGGCATTTGCTGCCATCATTTCCGTCGGTGCAGTCAACGTGTCATTTAATGCATGGTGGACCGAAGACGAGATGGACTTCGCGTTGCAAGACTCTGGCGCAAAGGTACTGATTGGTGACCAACAGCGCATTGATACCGCTCATGCATCATGTCGCAAGCACGGCATCAAGATGTTGTGTGTTCGCCCAGAGCGCGAACTTGGCGCCGATGTTGATGATTGGGCTGCCGTTGTGAAAACTGGACTCGGGCCATTGGTCGCAGACATCTCACTTGATGACGATGCAACAATTTTGTACACCTCTGGTACCACCGGTCGTCCAAAGGGTGCAGTGTCAACACATCGTGCAGTTCTGAGTGCGTTGATGGCGTTCTCGGCACGTAACTCCGTACTGAAGTTGGCATCTGATGAGCCAGAAGCCCCTGCAGATCCGTTTCCACCATCGTTCATTCTGATCGTGCCTCTTTTCCACGTCACCGGTTGTGTTCCGGTGATGCTCAGCTGTTTCATGGGCGGACTCAAACTCGTCATCATGTACAAGTGGGATGCTGGCAAGGCATTGCCCATCATCGCTGAAGAGAACATCACGAACTTTGTTGGCGTGCCGACACAGTCATGGGACCTTGTGAACCATCCAGATTTCGAAAAGTACGACACCAGCAGCCTTCGAGCAGTTGGTGGAGGGGGTGCACCTGCGCCTGCAGCGCTTGTTGACAAAGTTGATAAGGCCATCAAAAAAGGAAGTCCTCAGTTGGGATACGGCATGACCGAAACCAACGCGTATGGTCCTGGCAACGTCGGTAAGTTCTACACAGATCGTCCCACAAGCACCGGCCGAGCAACATGGCCAATGCGCTTAGAAATTCGCGACCCTGAAACGTTCAAGACACTCGGACCAAATGAGATGGGCGAGATCTGCATGTTCGGCCCAATGTTGATTCGTGGCTACTGGAATCGCCCTGATGCAACTGCTGAGACAATTGTTGACGGTTGGTTGCGCACCGGTGACGGTGGCTACATCGACGATGAAGGTTTCTTGTTCATAAAGGACCGCATCAAAGACATGATTCTTCGCGGTGGCGAAAACATTTACTGCGTTGAAGTTGAAGGTGCAATCTACGAGCACCCCGCTGTGTACGAAGCGGCAGTCTTTGGTGTTCTTCACGAGCGTCTCGGTGAAGAAGTTGGCGTTGCTATTTTCCCTAAAGAAGGCGTTTCGCTCACGGCTGATGATTTGTGGAAGTTCCTTGACGGAAAGATTTCGTCATTCAAGGTTCCGAATCACGTTGTCATCATGAATGAGCCACTGCCGCGTAACGCTGCAGGAAAGTTCTTGAAGACCGAATTGCGTGACCTTGTTGGTAAGGGCACTCTTAAAGCCGAAACTCGCTAACTAAGAGCGGCCTCTTCAACAGCAGCTCGAATGTGAGCTTCAGTGAGTTCTGGAAAGTCAACGATGATTTCATCAGATGACATTCCGGATGCAAGGTAGTCGAGGACATCTTTGACGGAGATGCGAGTACCGGCAAAGCAAGGCTGTCCGCCGCGCACTCCTGGCTGCATGTGGATAATCGATGTCTGATCCATGTGAGTACCTTACCTAATGGGTCTGTCACTTTGTCAAGCAATAATTAGGTTTTGGCGGTCTCTTCTGGGGGCCGCACGTTGCGAAACATCATCAGCAACAGCAAGTCGTAGGTAATTTTGCATGCCGCACAAATAAGAAGTGGCCAGGCGAAGTTTGATTGATCAAGCATCCATCCGGCTGCAAGTGGCGGCAATGCTGATGCGAGGCTGCGCGGAACATTAGTGATGCTTGCGGCTGCTGCGCGTTCGTGCGGCTGTACTACTGCCATCACATAACTAGTGCGTACGGGTACATCCATTTGCGATAACAAGCCGCGCAGAATGAATCATCCCATTGCCCACCACACATTTGGTGCAAGCACAACTGCGGCTAACAACACACTGGCGGGAATATGGGTGAACACCATGGTGCGCACGAGTCCGATACGTCGAGACACTCGTACTGCTAGCAATGATGAAAACGCTGACAAAATGCCGGCCGAGAAAAAGATAACGCCGAGAGTTCCAGGGGACAGATCAAATCGTCGGTACACCCACAATGCGAAGATGGCTTGAGTTGCAAAGCCTCCGCCAAATGAATCCAGGCTGAACAGCGCAGCAAGTGTGTAGACGGTCTTGCGAGATTCTGTGCCAAGTGCTGAATCGGCTTTAGTGGAACGCGAGCGACTTGCTGGCGACAAACGTGAATAGATGGCAAGCAGCAACAGCCCGGCGATGCCGTACAGCACGAAAGCAGCGCGACGGCCGACTTCTGCATCGTGTCCCATTGAAGTAGCAAGCCAAATTGGGATACCCGCGCACAGTGCGCCGACTGCACCAACAAGAGAGCCCACCAAGTTGAAGACTGCAAAGACACCTGTGCGATCAGTGTCAGAGACGGTGCTAGACAGCGTTGCTTGTTCAAGCGGTAGGAACACGCTGACATCACCTGCGCTTGGGTTCATAGTGCCGATGGCGGCCACGATGAGCAGAACAATGAATGGCGTGCTGAGACCAAAGGCGATTCCGGTGACAACCATTAGCCACGATGAATAGGCGAGCAAGCGTTCGATAGAGAAACGATGAGAGGTGACGCCTACTGCCAATGTGAGTGCTGCGGAACCTAAGAGTGATGCAGTGACAACGGCGCCTACCTGAACGCCAGAGAACCCAAGGTGCAACAGGAATGCAGGCAACACCACATATGCGATGCCGTCAACGAATGCCCGCACACCACGAGTAGCGATGAGGAGCTTTGCATCAGAGCTTGCAGAGGCGGGAAGAAAGGCGATGTTATGCCTTTAGTGCATCAGCAACGATGTCTGCTTCACGACGGCGAAGACCCGTATTGACGCGTTGACGCTCAAGGACTTGATCAAGCGTCTTGCTGGCCTGTGCGATGGGATGTTCGGAGAAGAACGACTGGATATCTATTTCCATTGCATCTGAGTTCAACGTAGACGTTGCGCTTGCCATACGAATGATGGTGTTGCCAGGGAATGCATCATTTGCGTGCTGCCAGTTCTGACGAACAAAGTTCCATGCCTGTTCTCCGTGCTTACGGTTTGCAATACAACGATTCAGCAAGAACGGGGCATTCTGAGTCTTTACTTCACTGGTGAGTGCGAAATCACATGTGCGGGCGATCAGCCCGGCACTGTCAAACTCGGCAAGTGCGTACAGCATGCGAATTTGTTCTTGTGGTGTCGATGGGTCGCGGTAACGACCAAGGAACCATTCGTAATCTGTGGCATCGCCAGTAGCTGCCACCACGTTTGTTGCAGCAGCGACAAGTTCTGGTTCAGTGACGGTGTCGTTGAACAAGATGTCACGGCATTGGCGCTGTGCATCGGCATCTTTTCCATAGATGGCCAAAAGTTGAACAATGAGGCCACGTAGTTTTGCTACTAAATCTTCCTCGCCAATTACTGGCTTCCATCCGAAGTGGGCGAGTGCAGGAGTAACCAACGTCTTGACGAAAGATGCAAATGCAGGCTCTGATTCTGTTGGCACAATGCGTGACAACGACTTGAGTGATGCTGCAATTGTTTGCCACACAGCAAGGTCACGTTCGTTTACGAAGCCCTGCAGGAATGTGATGTAGGCATCTGAACCCATGGCGCCCGCAACGACGGCGTTCCATGCATCGTCAACCAAGTTGTAGCGCTCGAGAGTGTCGAGCGAAGACAATGTTGACCCAGTGATACGCAGCAAGAGGTCCGCTGAGTATTCAACGCGGAAGAATCCTGGGCCGTTGGCGTTAACCACAATTGTGGCTGTGGTGTCTGAGAGTGGGATACGCATTTCGTCTGTCTCAAGCAGAACCTTGCTCGTTGCATTGCCGATTCGCACGTGGATGGGTACAACCCACAATGTGGCATCAGGGCTGTTGTCGAAGGTGAACTGACGTTGAGACAGCACCAATTCTTTTCCGTCAATGCGTACTGATATCAATGGGTATCCGGCTTGCCAGATCCATGAGTCCATCAGGCGTCGTACCGGCACGATAGGGCCACCATCAGTGGTGACGACATGCTCAATTGCATCCCACAGGTCATTGGTCTCTGTGTTGCCGTATGCGTGAGTCTTCAAATAGTGGCTAACACCTGCGCGAAACCTGTCGGGCCCAATGTATTGCTCGAGCATGCGCAAGATGGCGCCGCCCTTTTGATACGTGAGTACATCGAACATGCCATCTGCATCAGCAGGGGAGTTAACGGGAAACTCGATGGTGCGCGTTGAGTGCAACGAGTCAACATCGAAAGCGGCACTGCGGTCAAGACCAAATGTGGTCCATAGTTGCCACTGCGGCATGAATGCATCGCATGCTGCATATTCCATAAATGTTGCAAATGCTTCGTTCAGCCAGATGCCATTCCACCAACGCATGGTGACAAGGTCACCGAACCACATGTGTGCAAGTTCATGGGCTACAACTAGCGCAACAAGTTCTTGTTCGACTTGTGTTGATGTTTCAGGGTCAACCAGCAGTAGCACTTCACGGAACGTGATGCATCCGACGTTCTCCATTGCACCAGCAGCAAAGTCTGGCAGTGCAAGAAGATCTACCTTGTCGCTTGGGTAGGGAACTCCGTAGTAGGTCTGAAACCAATCAAGGGCAAAGGTGCCGGCGCGCATACCGAATTCGGTGAGGTGCGATTTTCCGGGCACATGAATGATGCGCACTGCGATGTCGCCCACCATTTCTGTTGCGGTTGCCTCTAATTGCCCAACAACAAACGCCACTAAATAAGTGGACATGATCATGGTGTCTGCAAACCAAATACGTGTGAGGCCATTTGCAAGAACTTCACGTTTTGTTTCGCTGCTATTTGACACAGCAAGGAACTCACTCTTGATTGTGAGGTCAATAGCGAACACGGCTTTGAAATCAGGCTCATCGAAGCAGGGGAATGCACGGCGGCAATCGGTGGATTGCATTTGAGTAGTGGCAATGGTGCGAACAACACCAGAGTCGTCAGTAAATGTTGACCGGTAAAAGCCACGCAACTTGTCGTTCAGAATGCCAATGAATGAAATTGCGATGTCACAAGGGCCTTGCGCAACGTCTGCACTAATAATGAGGCGCTCTGATTCTTCATGCAATGTGAACGAGGCAGCGGTGCCATTGACGGTGACCGATGCAATCTCTAGTTCAATCGCATTAACAACAATTTCGGATACTGCTTCTGTTGCCTGAGCAGAGATGAGAACAGTGCCCGTAAATGACGCTGCATCAAGATCTGGGGTCAGAGACACCTCGTAGCGCGAAGGCATAACGGTGCGGGGGAGGCGAAAGGGATTATTAAGGTGGCTCACCCAATAAAGGTTAGTGGGGCGGCCACTGCGACTACCGTAGAGAACCGTGCCACGTAGTCATCCTTTCACCGCCCATATTCCTTCTCTCACCAATAAAGAGGGAATTCTGTACGACGTTGTCGGGGTGGGCAATGCTCTTGTTGACATGATTGCCATGGTTGATGACGCTTTTCTTGCCTCACACGACATGGTGAAGGGTTCGATGGCCCTTATAGAAACAGATAGAGCTGTTCAGTTATCGACTGCGGTCGGTGCCAGCACACGAACCAGTGGGGGTTCGGGTGCAAACACAATTGCTGGGATTGCAAGCCTTGGCGGAGACGTTGCGTTTATTGGCAAGGTTGCCAACGATGAATTCGGCGATGTTTTCGCAACTGACATGAAAACTGTTGGTGTTGATTTCCGTAGCGGAGCACCAGACTCTTCAGTGCCAACAGGACGTTGCATTATTGCGGTCACACCTGATGCGCAGCGCACGATGAACACATTCCTCGGCATTTCTACTCAGTTATCTTTCTCAGACCTTGATGCGGACATTATTTCTGCAGGTGCAGTGTTGTATCTCGAGGGGTACTTGTTCGATCGTGATGAAGCAAAAGATGCATTCCGCCAAGCTGCAGCAGTTGCGCACGCGCATGGCCGAGTGGTTTCTTTGACATTGTCCGACTCGTTCTGTGTTGATCGCCATCGTGCAGATTTCCAATCATTGGTGCGCAGCGACATTGACATCTTGTTTGCCAATGAGGATGAGTTGAAGTCTCTCTATGAGACAGCGGATTTTGATGAAGCAGTAGAACTCTTGCGTCGTGATTGCCACATTGCTGCTATCACGCGCAGTGAAAAAGGATCAGTTGTGGTGACTCGCGATGACATTCACACAGTTCCTGCAGCGCCAGTTGCAAGTGTGGTGGACACCACTGGTGCTGGTGACCTCTTTGCTGCCGGGTTCTTGCGTGGATTGACGCAGGGCAAAGACCTCACCAGTTGTGCTCGCATTGGCGCCATTGCCGCCGCAGAAGTGATTTCACACGTTGGCCCACGGCCATTGGTGTCATTGTCGTCTCTGTTGCCAGCTGATTTGCAGTAACCCCCGTAGCCTTTATGGCATGAGCGATACCTCTGCACTCACCGTTCTCGGTCAAACAGTTCACCATGCCATTGCGCACGTGGAAGTGTTTCCAGCACCTGCACATGTTTCTTCTGTCACGTTTACTACTGATGAATTGTCATCAATCTGTCCAGTAACGCAACAGCCAGATATTGCAACAGTCGTAATTGAATACGAACCAAATGAATTTTGCATCGAGTCAAAGAGCCTCAAGTTGTACTTGTGGGGTTTCCGTGATCGCGCCGTGTTTGCTGAAGCGTTAGCTGCTGAAATTGCAGCCGAAGTGATGGAAACCGCCAAGCCATATGCCGTGCGAGTTCACCTTACGCAACGCCCGCGTGGTGGTATTGAAGTTAGTGCTGTTGCTGAAATGTTCAGCGACGCCGAATAGCAATTATTGCTTGCGTCCGCGTTCCATAATTTTGGCGCGACGCTCTTCAACCTTTTTCGGATCAAATTGCGCTTTACGCCACACGCGACCATCTTCTGATTCGCGTTCCCACTTCTTCTTCTCAGCTGCATGGCCTGCATATGTGGAACGAATCTGACGTACGCCGTCTTGCTCGTTACCAATAATGTCAAGGGCGATGGAACGAGTGAAAGACATGAGATCAACGTGTGGGACCACATGATTGACAAGCCCGTATGCCAATGCTTCGTCAGCCAACATGAAGTTGCCTGTGAAACTCATTTCGCGAGCACGGCGAACACCAATTGCTTGAGGCAACAACACGGTGAGACCCCAACCTGGCATCACGCCAACGCGGGAATGAGTGTCGCCAAATTTTGCGTTCTCTGATGCGATGAGAAAGTCGCAATTCAACGCCAGTTCAAAACCACCGGTGATGGCAACTCCGTTAATTGCGCCGATGAGTGGTTTCTTCACGTGAGGAAAGGGACCACGGGCTCCCGATGAATTCTTTGAGCCATCTGCACCGGTGCCGCGCAAATTGCCACCAGTGTCTCCGAGTTCTTTGAGGTCGAGACCTGCACAAAACGCTGGGTCTGTACCCGTGAGGATTATGACATCGACAGAGTCGTCTTTATCGGCTGTCTTCATGAGCGCCGGAAGCATCTTGAGCACTTCGCTACTGAGAGCATTGCGGGAATCTGGGCGATTCATGGTGATGGTGGCGATGCGCTCGCTCACCTCGTATAAAACAACGTCTGTAGTCATGGCTTTACCGTAGGCGACCGAAGGGGAAATTACCTAGGCCGGTGTGCGAAACTAGCAACCATGAGCCTTGTATTACTGACCGTTACTGACGGTGTCGCAACCCTGACCTTGAACAACCCCGATGAGCGAAACACATTGACAGCACCGATGGTGGCTGAAATTCTCGCCGCCATGGACACGATTGAAGGCGACCCTTCCATCGGCGCAATTGTTGTTACCGGAACCGCACCGGCATTCTGTGCTGGCGCGAACCTCGGCAACCTTGCCACAGCATCAGGTAACAGCCTTGGCACGATTTATGAAGGTTTCTTGCGCATTGCTCGCAGTCCACTGCCAACAATTGCAGCAGTGAATGGTGCTGCTGTTGGTGCAGGAATGAACTTGGCTCTTGGCTGTGATGTGCGCATTGCTGCACGCCGCGCAAAGTTTGATACGCGCTTTTTGCAAATCGGTATTCACCCAGGTGGCGGACACACATGGATGTTGCGTCGTATTACGGGTCCACAGAATACTTTTGCCACTGTGATGTTTGGCGAAGTGCTTGATGGCGCCGAAGCAGAGCGAATTGGTCTTGTCTGGAAATGCGTTGACGATGATCAGTTGTTGATCGAAGCACAAAAGATGGCAGCTCGTGCCGCAAGCGTGCCTCGTCCGCTATTGGAGAGCGTCAAGAAAACCATTCAAGATATGGCAGATGTGGTCACGCACCCTGAAGCAGTCGAGCGTGAACTCGTGCCTCAGCTATGGAGCACTAAGCAGCCGTGGTTTGCAGAGAAAATTGCCGCGATGCAAGCAAAGATTTCTAAGAAAGCGTGATGCGAATCTTCTGAGCTGAGTTTCCGCCTGGGCCTGATGGCTCAACCTGGATATCAAAGTCGCTCGGGGTAGGAGCCCACGCAATGTTCTTTGGTGCCACTCCGTAACACTTTGATCCGATTGCCCACTGCAAAATGATCACAGGTGGGTTTGCGGTATCAATTGGTGTATCCGATGTCATCGTTGTGTCAGTGCTGGTGAGTGCATCGCACTTACCGACTGATGGAGATCCATTCGGAATATCGGGTGTGAACTTGAAACCACCGAGGTCATAGAACTCACCGGCTTCACCGTCCATTGCTAAACGTTGTGGGCGATACACCTTCAGGTACAGCGTTTGTGATTGCGTGACACTGATTGTTGGCTCGGTAATACGAGCCCCCTCAGGGCCAATCGTTGATTTTGTGTAGTCGATGTTTGTGTAGTTGGTTCCATCGTTGCTGTAGGCGATGAACATGGGGTGAGTCACAAACACAAAGCCTGGGCTTGACGTGAACTCGTAACTCTTACCATCAGCTGTTTCTACTTTCATAGAAAAGGTGTCTTGACCAGTGGGAAGATCTGTTGCGCCGAATGTGTAGGCAGATCCGAATGAGAAGCCGCTCGCGTCAGTGCCGCACATCTTTCCTGCACCAATGATCCATTGGTAGTCGCCTGTACCGCATGGCTTACCGAGTTCTACGTAGTCCGTTGGCGCATAGGACACATCAACACCCTTGAGGAATGAACGAGTCACCGATGAACCACACACTTGAGTAATGGGGGAGAACACCATGCTCATTGTCTTTGTGATGGTTGATGCGATATTTGTTTTGTCTGCTTTGAAAGGACCAACACCGTATGCATTGATTGTTCCGGCATAACCACCTTGTGTGGCTTTGTAGTTGGTGAAGATTTTGAAATCAACTGCACCGCATGTTGTGGTGCCATCATCGGCTGCAACTTTCGGTGCTGGCGTGCTGGTGTCTGCTGAGTCAAGGACAGCATCGCCGTCATCGTTCACGTCGAAGGCATTGGGGATTCCGTCGTCGTCTGCGTCGCCGCCTAGTGTTTCATCTTTATTGAGAACTGCACCTTGTTGCGCTGTTGGCTGCCCAGTAGTTGGCTGACCTGTTGCTGGGGTACCTGGCTGACCGTTGGTTGGTGTGTTCACTGCAGGGCCCGTTGGTGATCCGATTACTTTTCCGTCAGGACCACATGTTGCAGTGTTAGATGGAGAACATGGATCACCAGCGGCAGCAGCACTGACGCCGTATGACTTAATAGCAACTCCTGATGTCTTTCCGAATGTGCCGACCCCGGTAGGACGTCCCTTCGATGCACTGACTTGTGCGCCAACTGAAGTGTCAGCACTAGATGAGTTAGTGCTTGCAACGGCATAGCCCTGCTTGCCAGCGCCAACTTTCTTAATTGTGAGAGTGCCGAGTTTGACCGACGTAGAAATTGACTGTTTGAGTTGGGTGTAGACGCGAGATGCGCTACTTGAGCTTTTTCCCTTATGACCAATTGTTACCGGACCGAAATATGCACCCTTTGAAGCACCAGCGCTATTCACTAACTGAAGTGATGTGCCACCAATCGATGCAGTTGCTGGTGACTTAAGAGTGATGCTTTGACTTGTGCCCGTCACTTTCTTTGAAGCAAGAAGACGCCCACTTCCAGAGATCAGAAGAACGGTGAGGTTCTTGCCGCCTTTTACGGTGGCCGTGACCGTGTAGGTTTTGCCGAATGAACGCACCGCTGCCGCAACGGGCGATGCAAGCGCCATGGAAGCAGTAATTGCAGTGACTGCAAGAACAGAGCTGAATTTACGAGAGAGAGCGTTCATTGCAATTTCCTTTTCGATGACCATTGAGACCTTGAAACTTATTCAACGGTAGCATTTCTTTTTGTGAGTGTGAAGCGATTGTTTGCTCTGTGCATCGTCGCAGCCGGGGTAGGTCAGATCTCCGCTTCCCTCGCTCTCACGGCCCCTGTAGGCACTGCATGGCACCTTGACCGCATCAATCAGGCTCAACTGCCATTGGATGGAAATAGCGCCCATGGTCCTCTCACGGGCCAGGGGATCGATATCTACATTGTGGATACCGGCGTCAGGGGCACTCACGAACAAATCCTTGGCAGGGTGCTGCCAGGAATCGATATTCCTACGGATAACGGTTTATCGAAGGTAAACCCCGTGACGTCTGATTGCGATGGACACGGCACTCATGTCGCAGCGTTATCTGCAGGATCGACAGTCGGAGTCGCAACGCAGGCGCGTGTTATCGCGGTGCGCGTTCTTGACTGCAAAGGAGACGGGGAAGTCGCAGACGTTGTGAATGCGTTGCAATGGGTACGAGCGCATCATCGTTCGGGAGTTGCAGCGGTTGTGAATTTGAGTTTTGGAGTTGATCTGGGAGATGACGGAACGTCGATTGACTATGAAGTGCAAGCGTTGATAGATGAAGGGGTCGTGGTTACTGTTGCATCAGGAAATGGCGATGCCGCTGGACGTCCCATTAATGCATGCAAAATTGCACCAGGCGATGTGCCCGACGCTTTGACTGTTGGTGCAACAGGAATTTCTGATGCAGTGGCTTATTACTCAAATAACGGACCGTGTGTTGACTTGTATGCACCGGGTGGCGACAGAACTCGAGGACTTGAGTCAGCATGGAAAGATTCTGATTCGGATTATGAATTCGATGTCGGTACGTCAATGGCGTCACCGTTGGTCGCAGGGTATGCAGCGTTGCTGGCACAACAACAACCTGGCTTGTGTGCCACCTCAATATCAAAAGCCATCGTTGATCGTTCAACTAAAGGTGTGATTACCGGATTAACTGCTGATTCTCTCAACCGTTTGTTGTTCATTGACACTACGCCAATTGCTACAACCGCCCCCGGTGAAGCATCGCATGTCCTTATCACGACTGATTCGCAGTCGTTGGTCGTGAGTTGGGATTCGCCCTGTGATGGCGGTTCTGCTCTGACAGGTACAAGAGTTTCTCTGTTGCGAAATGGGAAAGTTGTGAAACGAATGGACGTACCAGCAGGTACTAATGCTGTTCGCTTCACTGGGCTTGCTGTAGGAAGAAAATATCAAGTTGTTATTAAAGCAAGCAATGCAATCGGTGACGGAATTGCAACCTCGCGTATCACGACAATGGCTGTTCGAAAAATAACTGTGGGCCAGTCGGTGGCGCCAGATGCACTCGGTTCTCTGACAAGTGAATTGCCGTTACTTTGGTCGGTGTCTCAAGGGTCACGGAAAATCTGTCGTTTGCAGGCAGAACCGCTCCGTTTGGTCGCCATGCGCAGGGGCGTATGTCGGGTGGGGCTTCGCGGAATTGTTGGCCAAGATCCCGTTATCCGAAGTGTACGCATTGACTAATTCTCCCGTTAATAAATAGGGAAGAAAGCGGTACCCCGCACGTCTGACGAGGTGTACATTTCGAGCAGGGAACCATTGTGATTTCCTCTTGGACTCCTTAAGGGGGCAGCGGTGAGTAATCGAAATCGCAACCAGGATCGTGCACCTGCACCGCGTGAAGAATTGCGGGCACATGCCCACAATGAACGTCACCGCGTGCACAGCGAACTTCACTTAGCGGAAGAAGCATTACGGCACGGCATCGAAGCACTAGATGTGGAAGAGCCAGGTCCTGAATGGAAACCGGTTCATCATCATGATCCGCTTGTTGGCATTGAAAAGAGTCGCAAGCACGTGTTGAAGCACTGGAAGACAAAAGAATGGAAGCGACGAAAGACAGTGCGTCGTGAACGCGCTATTGCGTTCAATTCTCCGCTCTAAGGAGTAATCCAACCTTCAAGAAAGTCTTCACGGCGTTCGTTCCATTCTTCAATGGTGATTCCGTAACGCACGTGGTCTTCCCACGTGCCGTTGATTTCAAGAAATCGCTCGGCTACGCCTTCAGTGCGGATATCAAGTTTTTCCATGACACGACGTGAATTGCTATTGCGTGGAATGATGCAAATTTCAAGCCGATGCAAATGAAGATTTTCAAATGCATATTGTGCCAGCACGACTAACGCTTCAGCCATGAGTGAACGACCTGCTCGCGACTTATCGATCCAGTAGCCGATGGTGGCAGATTGAAATGCACCACGAACAACATTGTTCAAATTGATTTCTCCAGCGAATGCACCGTCGACAAAAATACCGAATGCGTATTGCGAACCGGCAAGCCGTTCACGGTCTCGTGCGCCACACCGGGCTGCAAATACATCACGATTTTGTTCAGGGTCTGGGTGATGCACCATGCGGATCGGTTCCCATACCGTGAGCCATTCGCCGTTACGACGGCGCACTTCGCTCCATCCGTTGAAATCTTGCGGAACCAACGGTCGCAACACCACGCGACGTCCATACAAGCGAAGCCCAACGTTGGAAGGTCGTGCTGGATGGACAGCGGTCATGAATTCAGTCTGACACGATGAGCGACCCCATCGAGAAGTCCACGGGTTGACACGGTGATCTCTGCGAGGCGCAGACGGCGCATGGTGGCAACAAGAATGCAACAGCCGGCCACAATGATGTCTGCTCGGTCTGGACCAAGGCCTGGGTTCTTTACACGAAGCGCCAGTGGCTCGGTTGCCATAGTGCGAAACACATCTTCCACAGCCTCGCGAGACAAGGCCATGCCATGCAGTGCAGAATCATCAAACTCGTGAAGCCCCAGTTCGACAGCTGCAATAGTGACGATGGTGCCAGCAACGCCCACTGTACGAATTGGAGTGCCGACGATGGGGTGGTCACGAGTGATATCTTCAAGCTCATCGGACACCGCACCAATGAGATTGGTGAGGTCTTCGGGGCGAGGCAGATCTGACGAAATATGAGAGTCAGTTGAGGTAACTGCGCCGAACGGGATGCTGGCGTAGACGTCGATTGATTCTGTTCCCACTGTGTATTCAGTGCTGCCTCCACCGATATCAATGACCAAGGTTGGTGTATCGATGACGGGAAGTCCGATGAGTGCCCCAGAAAATGTCAACGCAGCTTCGTCTGATTCGGATAACACCTCAACAGTCAATTGAGTTTTCTCTCGTAGCAATTCGCTGAAGCTGGCGGCATTGCGGGCCCGTCGACACGCGGCAGTTCCTACTATTTGAATGTTGGTCACGCCAAGTGATTGTGCGGTAGTCACGAACGACGCAATAACTTCGACAGTTCGCGTCATGGCTTCGAGTGAAAGCTCGCCAGTTGATTGCAGGCCTTCGCCAAGTCGCGTTGAGGTGATGGTACGTGTTAGTTCCGTGCCGTGCTCATCAATGACAAGGAGGTTCGTAGAATTTGTACCTACGTCGATAGCTGCAACGCGTGTCATAACGGCTGTGCGTACGTAACGCCACGTTCGTCGAGTTGATCTGCAACCCATTTTCCAACGGAGTCATCGCCACCTGCAAGCCAATGCGCGAAATGAGCGTGCAGACATTTAACGCCACGCCGTGTGCCACCGACTCCGGCTGATGGGCGGGGGCCTTCATGAGTGGCGGGAATCATTGCGTCACGTTGTTCTTGGTAACGCACATGGATTGCATCAATTGCATCAAGGCCAATGATGGCTTCAACTGTGTTCACACCGCCGTCAGCTTCAAGTGTGCTGACAGCATGAACTTCTGTACCGCCGACAAGCCAGTACAACGTTGGCATGGGTGTGCCGTCTTCTAACAGGGGGGCATTCATAAGAACAACAGGAGCACCATCAGTAGAGCGAACCACAACGCGAAAATCGCCTTGAGGAGTACGCCCAATCAGAGCAGTGACCGCGGCGAGATCTTCAGGTGAAGGGGAAGCGCCAGGCAGTTGCATAAATTAGCGAACAGCAAGCCACACAAGAACAGCAACGACAACGACGACAACAGGTATGGCGCGCTTAAGAATAGGGCTACCAGCTGCGCTGAGAAGATTAAGTGGTGCAACGTCTGCGCTCTCGATGGTGCGAACACCTTCTGTTGGTGCTGGCGCTGCTGCAGGTGCTGCTGCGGCTGGTTGTTCTGCAATCAGAGTGTTCAGATTGACAACAAACTGGGCAAGCAGTTTGTCGCTGATGTCTGCCATTGCACCGCGACCAAATTGCGCAACTTTTCCTGTGACAGAAAGATCTGTGTTGACAGTGACAGAGGTATTGGATGCGTCGACTGCGGTCATCTCGGCTGTGATAACTGCTGCCGCATTGCCCTTGCCTGTGGTGTCACGTCCTTCGCCTTTGAGTACAACTTTGTGAGCAACGTCGTCGCGCTCGATAAAACTTGCCTGGCCCTTGAACTGTGCCTGAATTGGTCCGACTTTGACTTTGACTACTCCGCGGTATGTGTCGCCTTCAATTTCTTGTAACTGGGCGCCAGGGAGGCAGGGTGCAATGCGCTCAACGTCGGTAAGAATGCGCCACGCATCCTCAACAGGAACTGCAACTGTGAATTGATGATTTAGGTCCATGTGTCGAGATCCTCTGTAGTGTCGATATCTGCTGAATTGCCTTCACAGGCTACTTCCCGAACGAGTTCAGGATGCAGGTGAATGAGACTTCGTGCCCCAGCATCTGGGTCTGCGTCGAGATCTTCAAACGTGTCCCAGACGCTTGAGTGAAGTCGTACAGGGTTGCCACGTGTGCCGTTGTATGCGGCAATCGCTATGGGTGCAGTTGAAGACGCAACATTGCTCCATGCCTGAGATGTGAGAAATGGTTGGTCAGCTAATCCGACAACAATGGCGCCATAGCCGTGACTGCGTGCGAACTTCACTGCTGTGATCACGGAACTGCGTTGACCCGTTTTCCAATCTGGATTGTGCACTTCCTCAACGTCGCCGATGTGGTTGCTGAGGTCGAGAGCACCTGAGACAACAATGAATCCATCAAGGTCTGCACCAATCATTGCGGTGAGTGAACGCGAGATGATTGTTTGCCCGTCAACATGCGACAACAATTTGTGTTGAGAACCCAAAAAACGCGTGCCAGAGCCAGCAGCCAGAAGGACTCCGAGGGTGGTGCTGTGATGTGCTTCCATTCGTAATAGCCTGCCTGAAATGAAACGGGTTGGCACATTTCTCCGCGGGGTAGCCGTTACAGGGCTTCTCAGTGCATTTCTCACTGTCGGGCCAGCCAGTGCAGTAAGCAATTCTGGCAAAGACGCTTCGTCGCGCTCTATGCAGATGCCTGGTGAGCGCATCCGTCAACGCCCTCAAATTTCGATTAACGCCATCCGCGCTCTGAGTCTCATCATGCGTACAGAGAATAAAGAGGACCCTACGTATCTGGTTTCTCGCCGTGTTGTTTCAGATGGCGTTGCAACACGTCTTTCGCTAGACCCGACTGAACTGAATCGAGCATGGTCGCGAGCACCACGTGATCATCAAATTGCTGTGTTGTCGGCACTCACGCAACTTGATGTTCCCTATCTCGAGGGCAAAGAAGACTCGTACGTCAAGATGGATTGTTCAGGACTGATGTGGTTTGCATGGCGTACTGCTGGCGTCGACATGCCTCGTCAAGCTGTGTCACAACTTGATCGCCGCATGCGTGTTGACCGCGAAGATGCAATTGCGGGAGACATCACCGGTGAGGGAACTCATGTGCAGATATATCTCGGTATAGGGCTAGCAATGATTCATGCACCGTTTGGTGGCAAGTTTGTGAAATTTAAAATCATGTCAGCTGAACAAGCTGCACGTGTTGTATGGACAAACCCCAGCAATATTGCAACGTTCCGCTTGTAGCAGTTAGTGAATTGCGCCGTCGCTGGCGCCAAGGGGTGAAGCATTACGCCCGGTACGAGTAGCGATAATTTCGCCCACAATTGAAATAGCGGTTTCTTCAGGCGTACGGCCGCCGAGGTCCAGGCCGATTGGTGAATGAATACGGGCTAAATCAGCTGCACTGGTGATTCCGACTTCTGCCATTCGTTCGAGACGTTTTGCATGGGTTTTACGGCTACCCATCACGCCGATGTATCCGGCGGACGTTGCAAGCGCGCCTTGAATTGCTGGTACATCAAACTTTGGGTCGTGCGTCAAAATACATACGGCATCACGCGACGATAAGCGGTGGCCATTTTCTGTAAACATTGGTGTTGGCCATGTGACTTTGACATCGTCTGCCATGGGAAACCGACGGCGTGTTGCAAATACTTCACGCGCATCACATACGGTGACGTGATAGCCAAGAACTTTTGCAACGCGAGCCAAGGCTGCTGTGAAATCAACTGCACCAAAGATCCACATCAGTGGTGGCGGTGAAAAACTCTCAATGAAGATACGTACTGTTTCTGTATCAATGAGATCTTCTGGGGTTGATTCACCGTGAGGTCCGTAATGACGTACCAACGTGCGGCCCGCTTCAAGCTCTCCCAATGCATCACGACCGACGACACGGTCAATGTCTGAGTTGCCGAGCGAGCCACCGACAATGCCAACAGGTGTGACGACCATGGTTGAGCCAACATGCGGGCCTTCGATGACAGTGACGAGAGCAACAGGCGAATTGTCGCGAACATGCGCAGAAAAAGTTTGGTACGAACCCATGGTCACCATTCAAGTGGCTGAATGAAGAGGTGAATAATGCCACCACATGTGAGACCGACAGCGAACGCTTCATCATCTGAATAGCCAAATGTGACAACACGGCTGGGCTGCTCACCCGAAAGAATTGCCAACGCTTCTGAGACAACAGCGCTTTCTACGCAACCACCACTAACGGAACCGCTGACTTCACCGTCTTGATTGACAGCCATTGCTGCGCCCGCCCCGCGTGGCCCAGAGCCTTCAATGTCAACAACGCGTGCAATGGCGACTCGTTTACCATCGGTTTGCCAACGATCGATGTCGGAAAGAAGTTCACGCATGATTAATGACCTTAGTCAGTTGCTCGAGGGCATCAAGAGAATGACCCTCCACGAAGTCATCAACATACGGCAGCGCAGCTGCCATTCCTCGGGCAAGTGGGGCATATCCCGGCGTGACTTTCAGTGGGTTCACCCACACAATGCGAAATGCGACACGATGAAGGCGTTCCATTTGTTCGGCCAACACGATGGGGTCTCCGCGATCCCAACCATCGGACAACACCACAACGATTGCCCCACGGGCCATTCCGCGAACGCCCCATTCGTTATTGAATAATCGCAATGTCTCTCCGAGGCGTGTTCCACCGCTCCAGTCACGCACATTTTCACCTGCGGCACGTAATGCACGATCAGGATCTTTTGAAGAAAGTTCTCGCGTAATGCGGGTGAGTCGAGTGCCCAATGTGAACGCCTCAACACGCTGGCGACCGGCAACGCCTGCATGAACGAACCGAACAAGCGCACGTGCATACGGCTCCATCGAGCCACTGATGTCGAGAAGGAACACAATGCGTCGTGGCTTGTCACCTTTTTCTACCCAATGACGGCGCATCGGCTCTCCGCTTGCAGCAAGAGACGCACGTACGGTTGCGCGCATGTCTGGGCGCTTTCCACGTGAACGAGTTGGCTTCATGCGCAGTGATGGGCGAGGAGGGCCAGCAACGCGCAATGACTGCATGAACATTTGTGCTTGTTGCATCTCGTCATTCGAGTAATCAGCAAAGTCTTTGTCACGCAAAGTTTCAACGCCAGAGAATCGCAACGTGATGGTTGGGTCGTCTGATGCATCAGCGTTTCCGTCTGCACTGCCTTCCTCTTCATCAGAGTCCAGAGCAAGTGTGACCTTCAGTTGTTCCTCTTCGTCAGCGTCTACTGATTCTCGATGTTCCCAAAAAACATTGAATGCTTTGTCAAACATTGCAATGTCTTCAGGACGTCGTACCAGAGTGGTGCGACCAGCCCAGTACACAGAATCGCGGTCTTCGATACCGACTAATGACAGCGCGTTGATAAAAGTCAGAACAGAATCAAGTGGCGTTGCAATATCGAGACGGCGAAGAACGCGTGCGAATCCGACTGCGAGTCGGTCAGGGTTTGACTCAACCGTGAAGGAGGCCACGGTCGAATGCCTGTTGTACAACGCCAGCGATTCCGTGATCGCGCACACGACTGTGATCTTCGCGATATTTCAACACCGTGCCGAGCGTGCGGTCGAGAACTGTTTCATCGATTTCTGTGATGCCAAGTCGGCCAAGTGCTGCTGCCCAGTCAATAGTTTCTGCAACCCCAGGAGGCTTGTACAGATTGATGGCGCGAAGTGCTTCGACTGCGCCTGCAACTTGACGAGCAAGAACTTCGCTCGCTTCTGGAACGCGCATACGCACAATTTCGACTTCACGATCAAACGATGGGTGTTCCACCCAGTGATACAGACAACGACGCTTTAATGCATCGTGAACATCGCGGGTGCGGTTTGAGGTGAGAATCACAATGGGCGGGTTGTCAGTGCGAAATGTTCCGATTTCAGGAACTGTTACTTGAAAATCTGACAATACTTCTAAGAGATACGCCTCGAACTCGTCATCGGCACGGTCGATCTCGTCAATCAGCAAGACAGGAGGAGTGGCATGTCCGTGGTCGATTGCACGAAGCAGGGCGCGCTTCAGTAAAAACTTCTCGTCGTACAGTTGGCCTTCTAGTTCTGCAGTGCCCGTTTGTGCTGCTTCGCCAGACGCTTCGGCTGCACGTAGGTGCAATAACTGGCGCGAGTAATCCCAGTCGTACACGGCTTGTGCTGCATCAATTCCTTCATAACACTGCAAACGAATGAGTTCGGCATTCTGCCAACGAGCGATGCTCTTTGCTAGTTCGGTTTTACCAACACCTGCTTCGCCTTCAAGGAACAGAGGGCGGTGCAACGTGAGTGCAAGAAAGACAGCAGTGACAAGACCCTCGTCAGCTAGGTATCCGTGTGCGGCAAGTCCGTCAGCGACTTCTTGAGTGGTTTTCGGCTCGTAAGACACGTATAGAGCGTAGGGGATAAAGCCCTATGAGTCCCATCCGAGACCGAATCGGTCAAGGGTGCGTAGCCATGTATTGCGTGTTCCGGTCTTGTCTTCATGATTAAGAGACCATCGAGTGGCTTGAATGCCGATAAACCGAAATGGTTCTGGTGGAAACGGCACAGGCTTTGTGCGTACAAATTCGGTTGCTGTTGCTCGAGTGCGTCGACCATCGATGAGATCAAGCATGACTTCAGCTCCGAATCGAGATGCAGCCACGCCAAGCCCGGTGTAGCCAAGCGCGTACGACACACGGCCGCCCATTGCCTTACCCCAGAACACGCAGTAACGACTGCATGTGTCGATGACGCCACCCCACATGTGTGAGAAACGCGCGCCTTCTAGTTGCGGAAAGGTCTCAAAGAAATGCTTTGACAACATCGCCCACGATTCTGGACGTGATTCGTTCTCTTGGCGCACTTTGCCTGCAAAGAAATACACCGCGTCGTAGCCGCCCCACAAGATGCGATTGTCTTCTGTGAGTCGGTAGTAGTGAAATTGATTCGGAATGTCGCTGAGACCTTGACGATTCTTCCAGCCAATGGATTCAAGTTGGGCCGGAGTCAGTGGTTCTGTCACCATGCAATAGTCATAGACAGGAGCAACATAGTTACCGAGGCGTTTCAGCACTGGCTTGAAAGCGTTTGTTGCAAGTGCAACTTTGCCCGCACGAATACGACCGAGTGGAGTCGTGACAAGCACGCCAACCCCATCTCGTTCCATTGACAACGCTTTCGAGTCTTCATAGATACGAACACCTAAAGATTCGGCAGCAGCCTTTAAGCCCCACACCAATCGTGCAGGGTCAATTAATGCAACAGAGTCGTGGCGCCATAAGCCACCGGTGTAGAGCGGTGAATGAACTTGATCTTGAACGGCATCGCGATCAAGCCATGTAACTTTTTGCCCTAACTTGCGCAAGTGTGCGTAATCGTCACGTAGTTCATCGAGATATGACGTTGGGTGTGTTGTCATGGCAACATCAATCGAGCCTGTGCGCTCCCAGTCACAATCAATGTTGTATTTCTTGATGGCGCTTTCGATGTCATCGAGATTCTTTAATCCCAACTCTTCAAGAATTGCTACTTCGTCAGGGAATCGTGCTTGAGCATTTGCAATGCCGTGCGTTAGTGACGATTCAACAAAGCCACCGTTTCGACCACTGGCAGCAGAACCGACTTCGTGGGCTTCGATGAGAATCACGTCGCGCGATGGGTCACGTTCTTTAGCCAGGATTGCAGTCCAGAGGCCTGTGTAGCCACCGCCAATAATGCAGAGGTCGCAACTTTCAGTGCGGACCAAGGTTGGGTTCGAATCGGGTTCGTCTACGTCTTCATACCAGTAGGGATATGTATCTGCGTCGGCGATCGCGTCGAGATGACGCTCGTCCATGGTTTCACCACCTTGTGACAGTCAGGCTAGCCGAGCCCTATGGCTACTGTTGGCGTATGGAACTTGGACTAACAGGAAAAACAGCAGCAGTAGCGGCCGGAACTGCCGGATTGGGCCTTGGCACCGCCAAGGCGCTTGCAGTTGACGGTGTGCGCGTTCTTGTATGTGGTCGCGATGAGAATCGCTTACAGAAGGCGCTTGTCGAAATTGGCCATGGGGCTATCGGATTTGTGTGCGATGTGTCCACTGATGTTGGTGGACGAGAGTTTGCAGAACGAGCTATTGCAATGCTCGGGTCTGTTGACATTCTTGTCGCCAATGGCGGCGGTCCGCCTCCTGGTGGTTTTGCCCAGACCCCTGAAGCGCAATATTTGGAAGCATTGCAAAAGAACTTACTCAGCGTTGTTGCAATGTGTCAGGTAGCAGTTCCGCCCATGCGTGAACGCGGGTGGGGTCGCGTGCTTGCCATTACATCTGTTGCAGTGCGCCAGCCAATGAACAACCTGATCTTGTCAAATACGGCTCGTGCAGGTGTTACGGGGTTCTTGAAGACTCTTGCGCGCGAAGTTGCTGGCGACGGCGTCACTGTGAACTCCATTCAGCCAGGAACACATGCCACTGATCGCATCACGCAGTTGTACGGAGCAAACCCCGATGTCAAAGCGATGGGCATACCAGCTGGTGTCATGGGTGATGCAGATGACTTCGGCCGAATCGGAGCGTTCATGTGTAGTGATTCTGCAAAGTTCATGACTGGTGTGCAGTTGCACATTGATGGCGGTTCATACGCCGGTTTGCTATAGGTTCATTTCATGCTTCATCACATCGTGTTATTTACGTGGAACGACAAAGTTCCTGCTGGTCATCCAGAAGTTGCGGCCAATGTGCTTCGCAAGTACGCAACAACCCTTGATGGTCTTGTGTCGTACAACTGTGGGCCAAACGCGGGGCACACATCTACCGCAGCGGACTTTGCAGTGTCAGCAGTGTTTGAAGATGTTGCGGCGTGGCATGCCTATGACACAGCCGATGAGCACAACAGAATTAGAGCTGAAGTATTCGGCCCGTACGTAGCGAACCGCGCAGTTATTCAATTTGAGAGTTAAGACTCTCCACGGATAATCCGTGTGAACTAATGACTGGTTGACTCGAGTGCTCTGCGCACCAAAACCTCTGCGAGGTGAACGCGATATTGCGCACTTGCATTGAGGTCTGATTGCGGCTCTGCTTCTGCGCCAGCAAGTTTTGCTGCATCACCGATGCTTGCGCCGCCTGCAATTGCATTTGCCACGCTTGTTGCCAATACCGGAACTGATCCCATGTTGACAAGGCCAACACCAGACTCTGTGCCGCGCTTCCATGCTGCGACTCCGACAATTGCCCAGTCTTGAGCACGACGGTTGAACTTCTGAAAGCCCCACGTTGCGCCATTCATTTTCGGAACGCGAATCTCCGTGAGCATTTCATCAGGAGCAAGTGCTGATTCAAGGAAACCCAAGTAAAAATCAGCCGCTGCAATTTCACGTGTGCCGTTCGGACCTTGCACAACATACGTTGCACCAAGTGCCAAGGTTGTTGCGGGCAAGTCAGATGCTGAGTCTGCGTGAGCAATAGAACCACCGATGGTGCCGCGATGGCGTACCTGTGGGTCACCAACATGGCTTGCTGCAAACGACAGCAGGGGAGCATGCTCGGCAAGGATTGGTGATTTTTCAACGTCCATGTGGCGTGTGAGTGCGCCAATTGCGATGTGGTTACCCGCATCACGGATGTATGACAAGTCTTCAATACGAGCAATGTCAATCAGGACTGCTGGTTGAGCAAGGCGCAACTTCATCAGTGGCAACAAGCTGTGTCCACCAGCAAGGAACTTTGCGTCTTCGCCATACTCACTTACAAGTGAGATTGCTTCAGCGGCAGAAGATGCGCGCTTGTAATCGAATGGTGCAGGAATCATGTGTGTCTCCGACTTACTTGTTGTTGGCGCATGCGAGCACCGACTTGATGATGTTGTGATAACCGGTGCAGCGGCACAGGTTGCCTTCAAGACCAATACGAACTTGCTCTTCAGTTGGAGACGGGTTCTCATCCAGAAGGCTAATTGCTGCCATGACCATGCCAGGTGTGCAATAACCGCACTGCAAACCATGGTTCTCCATGAATGCCTGCTGCATTGGGTGCATGACGCCATCTTTGGCGAGTCCTTCGATGGTTGTGACTGTGCCACCATCAGCCTGAACAGCAAGAACGGTGCAGCTCTTTACTGATTCGCCGTTGAGGTGCAATGAGCATGCGCCACAACTTGATGTATCACAACCAATGTTGGTTCCGGTAAGGCCGAGTGATTCGCGCACGTACTGAACAAGCAGGGTGCGTGGTTCGACATCACTTTGGTGTGTGGTTCCGTTGACGGTAATGGTGACCTTCATGTTGGCTTCCTTTGTGTGTAGTTCTGAGTAAGAAGTAGTTGGTTATCGTGCGGACTGAATTGCAGCCCACACCTTTTCTGCAGTGGTTGGCATGTCGATGTGCTTGACGCCAAATTGTGAAACGGCATCAATCACTGCTGATTGCACCGCAGGGGTAGATCCGATGGTTCCGGATTCGCCGATTCCTTTTGCGCCAATCAAGTTGATAGGAGTTGGTGTTTCCATGTGCACAACCGTGACGCTTGGGAGTTCTGCAGCCGAGATGAATGCATAGTCAGCAAGGTTTGACGTAATGGGGTTGCCATCTGGGTCGTAACACACTTCTTCAAGCAGTGCTTGAGCAACACCTTGAGCGACGCCGCCATGAATTTGACCTTCAAGCAACATTGGGTTCAGCACTTTTCCAGCATCGTCACA
This sequence comes from Actinomycetota bacterium, assembly GCA_026393535.1. GTDB lineage: Bacteria > Actinomycetota > Acidimicrobiia > Acidimicrobiales > Ilumatobacteraceae > UBA2093. The sequence continues at coordinate 33,303 of JAPKZY010000031.1, forward strand.
CGCCGTGTGAGCAATGTGAGTCACTTTGCCTGTCTCAACATCAACTTCGACAACTGCAACGTGTGCACCGAATGGGAACGTAGCGCCAGAGACATTGATGACATCAGAATGAACAAGTCCACCTGATTGCTTTTCAGCCATCGCAAGGTCTGCCCAAGTCTTTGCTACTGCTGGAGTACCTGCAACGTGGAAACTTGCGGAATCTTTGTCGAGAACAATGTCTTCCTCGCTTGCTTCAAGCAAACGAGCAGCAACCGATTTTGCTTTGTTCACTAATTCAGCAGCAACTGCGAATACAGCATTACCACCCTGTTGCAATGAGCGTGATCCCATTGTTCCGGTACCGATTGGTACAAGGTCAGTGTCGCCCCACACCAATTCAATGTTCTCAATGGGGATACCTGTTTGTTCGTTGGCGAGCATGGCCCATGATGTGGCATGGCCTTGTCCGTGTGGCGAAGTACCGGTGTAAATGAGTGCGTGTCCGTTGTCGAGAACTTCCACTTTTGCTGATTCACCATTGCCAACGCCACCGGTGATTTCTACATAGACGCTGACGCCGATTCCGATTTGCTTTGCGGCTCTACTGTCACGTGCTGCTTTCTGCTTTGCACGCCAACCCTTGTAATCAGCTGCATCGAGAACCTTATTCAATGATGTTTCGTAGTCACCAACGTCGTATGTCTGACCAACAACTGTGGTGTGTGGTGTCATGAACTTCGGAATGAGGTTCTTACGACGCACTTCAACAGCATCAATGCCGATTTCAAGAGCAAACATGTCCATAGCGCGTTCAATGGCAGCTGTTGCCTCTGGTCGACCAGCACCGCGGTATGCAACGGTTGGTGTTGTGTTTGTAACAACAGATGTTGTGCGGCATTCGATGTTTGGAATGGCATAAACACCTGAAGACATTGGGCGTGTCATGAACGGAGCAAGGATTGTTCCCATGTCAACCCAACCACCCGAGTCTTGAATTGCCCAGAGTTGGTAGTGAGTCACGGTGCCGTCGCGCTTGCCGCCAATAGTGACGTATTGCAATTGCGCACGGCCGTGACCAAGGCCCACCATTGACTCACTGCGAGTTTCGCGCCAACGCACTGGCTTGCCAACGCGCTTTGCAATGACACCCAACAAGAGTTCTTCTGGGTACGCACCGATTTTTGCGCCGAAGCCTCCACCAACATCTGGAGTCTTGACATGAACCATGCTTGGGTCAACACCGTTTGCAGCAGCAAGTGGCGCCACGGCACCTTGTGCATGTTGTGTTGAGAGCCATTCAGTGAGGCGGCCGTCTTTGCCCCACGCTGCAGCAGCACCACGCACTTCGAGTGGGCATGGAGCAACGCGCTGGTTCAAGTAGCGACCTTTGACGACCACTTCGCAGTCTGCAAAGTACGCATCGCCGGTGTTGTCGGGAAGTCCGAGAACCATGGAGTCAAAAACAACGTTGCTTCCACATGCCTCATACAACAAGGTAGAACTGGCCATTGCTTCTTCAAGATCGATGAGTGCAGGAAGCACGTCGTAATCAATGATGACAGCGTCAATGGCGTCTTCGCCTTGTTCGCGCGTGTTGCTGACAATGGCAACAATCGGTTCACCTACATAGCGCACTTTCTCGATGGCAAGAAGAGTGCGAGTCGCAGCAGGATTAAATGCGGACGGTACTGGTTCAAGTCCGAGGTCTTTGCCTGTGAGCACCACAACGATGCCTGGCATTGACGCCGCATCGGAAGTATCTATGGCTGTGATGTTGCCGTGTGCAACAGTGCTGCGAACATACGTGACGTGAAGTGCGCCCACTAATGCAGGCTCGCTCAATAGGTCATCGACGTATACGCCGCCTGTTGTAAGAAATTTTGGATCTTCTTTACGAAGAACCCGATTTCCAAGAATGCTTCCACCCATTTCAAAACCCCCATAGTCGGTAAGACAGTAAAAGGAACACTACCGAGTGAAATTGGGTGGGCTCGCATGGAGCCATTGAGGCCGATCCTGTTACGGGGCTAAGGGAGCGAGCGGAGAAGCCGGGGTGGCGTTGATGGCATTGCGCACGGTCAAGATGTCGGTAATCAACGTGTACGGCCACATTGCCGGCAGGTTGGTTGGCAGTTTGGGCATCGGGACTAGCGAGAGGCGTTGTTCACCCGGTAGGACATAACCCAATTGGGCGCGCGCCGCATTGCGGATGCCTTCGGGCGTTTGAAGAGCGTTGACTTCGGTCTGCAATTGCTCGTTTGCATCAGCAAGGGCAGAGAACTCTGAATTTCTTTCAGCAATTGCCGAGCGTTGCGTCACGAAGTCCATTAAGGGGAAAAAGAATAAGGACGTGCCGCCGGCAACGACCACGGTGGCAAGTGCGAGGCGGGCTATCCAGCGAGTTAACGGATTGCGTGCGATGCGCTGATCGATGGGGGTGGGGCGCACGAGTGAACCTGTGACATCGCGCGTGCGTGAGCGCAGTCGCGAGAGGGGGTTCAAGAAACGTGGAGCCACGTCTCTATTGTGGCGTGAAACACGGAGCGAACCGTGGCACACGAACAGATGTTCGTTACTTCAGGGGTGCAAGGGCACTACGTCCGCGGAAGCGGGCAGTGTCGCCGAGCATTTCTTCAATGCGTAGAAGTTGGTTGTACTTAGCGACACGGTCGCTTCGCGCAGGTGCACCGGTTTTGATTTGGCCGCAATTCGTTGCAACCGCAAGATCAGCAATGGTTGAATCTTCGGTTTCTCCACTGCGATGACTCATGACGCTTGTATAGGAATGGCGTGTTGCTAATTCAACTGTGTCGAGAGTTTCGCTCAGAGTTCCAATTTGGTTGACCTTGATGAGAACGCTGTTTGCAACTGACTGATCTATTCCCATTTGCAGGCGACGCGTGTTAGTGACGAACAAGTCATCGCCGACTAGTTGAATGCGAGAACCGAGCGCAGCAGTCATCTGAGCCCAGCCGCTCCAGTCATTTTCTGCCATGCCATCTTCGATGCTGACAATGGGGTAGCGATCAACCAGCGATGTCCACCACTCGACCATTTGGGGAGCCGATAAAACTTTGCCTTCGCCAGTGAGGTGATATGCGCCGTCGCGGTACAGCTCGCTCATGGCGGGGTCAAGAGCAATTGCAATGTCTTTACCTGGTGCGTACCCAGCTTTTTCGATCGCCTCAACAAGAATTGCGACAGCGTCTTCGTTGCTTGACAAGTTCGGTGCAAAACCACCCTCATCGCCAACAGCCGTAGACAGACCGCGATCAGCCAGAACCTTTTTCAGAGTGTGGTACGTCTCAACACCCCAACGAAGTGCTTCGCGAAAATTTCTAGCACCAACCGGCATGATCATGAATTCTTGAAGATCAACATTGTTGTCTGCATGTGCGCCGCCGTTGATGACGTTCATCATTGGGACGGGTAGTACGTGTGCGTGTGGGCCACCGATAGCGCGATACAGCGGAAGTTCTAATTCACTTGCTGCGGCATGGGCAACAGACAAACTGACTCCAAGCATTGCATTTGCGCCGAGACGTGATTTGTTTTCAGTTCCATCAAGTTCAATGAGTGCATTGTCGAGTGAACGCTGGTTCGTAGCATCCATACCTATGACAACTTGAGCGATGATGTTGTTGACATTTTCAACAGCGCGCAAGACGCCCTTACCCAAGTAACGAGAACCGCCGTCACGAAGTTCCACTGCTTCGTATTCACCTGTTGAAGCGCCTGATGGAACGATGGCCCGTCCGGTTGCACCGCTGTCAAGCACTACTTCTACTTCGACTGTTGGGTTACCACGAGAATCTAAAACTTCGCGGCCGACTACTTCGACGATTTCACTCATACCTATAATGCTAGTGAGTTGGGTGGGACTTAATCACTTCCCATAGTTCATCAAGTTCTGAGGCAGACAAAGATGCCATTTCACGGCCCTGGCTGGCCGCTAAGTGGGTGACGCCTTCGACCCGTGCACGAAATTTAAAGACCGCAGAACGCAAAGCACTCTCTGGGTCTATGTCGAGATGTCGGGCCACATTGACAACAGCAAAAAAGAGATCGCCTACTTCCACCATGGTGGACTCTGGATCACCGATGCCGATGGCGTTATGCACCTCTTGTAGTTCTTCGGCAACTTTTTCTAATGGTCCATCCGAATTAGCCCAATCGAATCCGACTCGGGAAGCGCGTTGCTGCACTTTGGTAGCAAATGACAATGCCGGTGCAGCTTCAACGACACCATCGAAGGGGCCAGAACGCTCTGGCTTTTCAGCTTTCTTAATGGCTTCCCAATTGTTCTCAACATCTTGTGACGACGACACAACAACATCAGAGAAAACATGAGGATGCCGTGACACCAATTTGTCATGCACTGTGCGTGCGATATCGGCCATGGTGAAGCGGCCTTGCTCTTCTGCAATTGCGGCATGAAACTCAACTTGGTACAACAAGTCACCCAATTCTTCAATGAGATCAACATCGGTTGACGAGTCAGCTTCATTCAGTCGAGAAATGGCATCAACAACTTCGTACGTTTCTTCAATGAGATAACGCACCAATGTTTGATGAGTTTGTTCGGCATCCCATGGGCATTCTTTGCGCAATGTGCGAGCTAGCTCATGAAACTGCGCCAACTCGTGGGCTACCGGTGTTCCTAAATGTGGAATGTACATAGACGTGAGGTGGTCGGCTTCAAGAGTTCGGTCCATGTCGCTCCAGGTCGTGTGGGCAATCTGTTCATCCGCAAGGCCGAGATGGTGCAGCAAGATGACTTCGGTCTCTGGGTCTGGGTCATCAATAGACAATTTGATATCTGACAACACCCAATTGGCATGTGTGTGAGCCACCAACATTGGTCCTGAAATTCCTGCAGCGGCCTGAGCAAAAACATGACCGTCAATCAGCCGGACACCGGCTTCGATGGGGTCAATGTTGAGCGCTCTCCACACGTCTTCTAAAAAAGAAACTGCGGGAAGAACGACTAGTTCAATGTCATTGCGTGCGCGTAAATGACCAACTGACTTTTCAAGAACAGTTGGCGAGCCGGGAACTGCGTACAGCACTTCGCTGTGTTGCTCGGCCGCATCGACCAACGTGAGTGCAATATCACGGTACACATCGTCGAATGATGGGGCGCTGTCATACAAATGATCGAACGACGTTGCGTCAGTGACCAAGTGCGCAGATGGATGATGAATCGTGCGCAGGAAGCGCACAGAAATGGAGTTGATTGCAGCAAGAGTGTCAGCAGTTATCAGACCTGGATTACCTGGCCCGAGACCGACGACAACGATGCGTGGCATTAGCTAATGGTGGCGGTTGCGCCGTTCCAAACTCCGTATGTGGAACTGACTTTGATGTCAGCTGTTGACATGTAGCCAGCAAGGAGAGTGGTGCCGGGGTTTTCGGCGATAACAGTTGCGACAGAATCTTTCACGTCAGCAAATGGCGTGCTCAAAATGATGTGGTATCCAAATGAGCTTTTCACTGGTCCCGTGGGCACACCAGGTTTTGCAGCAACTGCGCCGATCATGAAATCTTTGTCAAAAGAAGTTTGCAAGTTTGCGAGCGCTTGGCACGGCTGGGTGCCGTTGGCCAATGAGCCACCTGACTTATCAGCGCCTGGTTCGATGGACTTCTTAGCTGCTTCATCTGCGAACTTGGTACCTGATTTGAGGTCAGCGAGGACTGTCTGTGCTTCTGCTTCAGTTTTTACAAGAATATGACTAAGGCACAGAACTCCAGATGTTGCAGGAGAATCTGAATACAGTTTTTCAATCTTGCCGATTGCTGGGGGAGTCATTTTCCTCAAAGTGACATCTGCAATATTAAAGTCGACGAGGACATCTTGAAGTTGTTTGGGGTAGGTCGGGAATTTTTCGTCTGCATTGGCATTCTTTAGAACTTCAGCTTTGTCAGCCTCAAGAATTTTCACGTCGTTATCTTTTGTGAATTGAAGAAATGCTTCGTAGCGAATCAGTGTGCGCAATACGACAATCGCATCTGCGGCTTTGATCTTGCCGTTGATGGCCGTGAATTGTCCGGCAGTAATCAATACCTCTGACAACTTGTTGAAGTCGTCTTGTGTGTATCCGGCGCCATTGACGCTGAATGCGTCTGACGATGATGACACGCTGCCGCAGGCAGTCAGGCCGAGAAGGCAGGTAGCTGCAAGTGCAGCGACGAAACGGGAAGTACGGGGGCTCTTAATCACAGATAAACCTTAGTCGTCTGACGGGTCAAAAAGCCCTTGCAACAGTGCGATGACCGCCACGGCAGGATTAGTCCCACGAGGAACGGGTAGGGATATGAAGCCCGGCTCCTCTTTATAGACGGCCACTGATGCGAGGCGTCGCAGTGTCATGGTCTGGCTGGCGCGAAGTTTTACTGGGGAAATCCGGATGGTGTTTGCGTTGGTCACAATCTCTGTGATTCCAAGGCGCAGACATTCGACGCGCAGTGCTCCGACCGAAATGAGGGCCTGGGCTGGTTCTGGCAATTGCCCAAAACGATCTCGCCATTCAGTTTCGATGTCGGCCAATGCTTCAGACGTACGCACGGTTGCGAGGCGTCGGTAGGCCTCAAGGCGTAGATCTTGGCTGGGGACATAGTCATCGGGAAGATGGGCGTCAATTGTGATGTCAACTTTGATCTCGGCGTCTTCGCCAACGGACTCACCCTTCATCTCAGATACGGCTTCGGTGACAAGTTGGCAGTACAGGTCATAGCCGACTGCAGCGATGTGACCACTTTGCGATTCCCCGAGAAGATTTCCGGCTCCGCGAATTTCGAGGTCGCGCATGGCGATTTTGAATCCGCTTCCCAAGTCAGTTGATTCACCAATGGTGCGTAGGCGTTCGTATGCCTCATGTGACAGCACCTTGTCGCGCGGATGAAAAAGGTAGGCATATGCACGATGTCCACTGCGTCCAACACGTCCACGCAATTGATGCATCTGTCCGAGACCAAGTAAGTCTGCTCGTTCGACTACAAGAGTGTTCACAGTCGGCATGTCGATGCCGCTTTCAATAATGGTGGTGCACACCAACACGTCGAAGTTGCCTTCCCAGAAGTCAAGAACAATTTGTTCAAGGTTCGCTTCATCCATTTGGCCGTGGGCAACTGCAACACGAGCTTCTGGAACCCATTCACGAATTTCTGCTGCTCGTTCTTCAATGGATTGCACACGGTTATGCACCCAGAACACCTGGCCCTCACGAAGTAGTTCGCGTCGAATTGCTTCAATAGCAACTTGTTCGCTTTGTTCACCCACAAAAGTAAGAATCGGTTGACGATCAGCTGGAGGAGTCTGCAAGAGAGACAAATCACGAATTCCGACAAGGCTCATTTCGAGTGTTCGCGGAATAGGTGTTGCCGACATTGACAACACGTCCACGTTTGTCTTCATGCGTTTCATGGCTTCTTTGTGTTGCACACCGAATCGTTGTTCTTCGTCGACGATAAGAAGTCCAAGATTTTTGAATTCGATGCTGTCCTGCAAGAGACGGTGAGTTCCGATCACACAATCAATCTCGCCAGACTTCAAGCCAGCTACAACTTTCTTGGCTTCGGCATTGGTGAGAAAGCGAGAGAGCACTTCAACTTTGATGGGGTAGCCAGCAAATCGTTCGGAAAATGTATTGCCGTGCTGTGTGGCAAGGAGAGTAGTGGGCACAAGTACAGCCACTTGTTTGCCGTCTTGAATTGCTTTGAATGTTGCGCGCACAGCAACTTCTGTTTTTCCAAAGCCAACGTCACCGCACAACAGGCGGTCCATTGGTACTTCGCTTTCCATGTCGGTCTTGATTGCTGCAATTGCATCTAATTGATCAGGAGTTTCAATGAACGGGAAAGCGTTTTCCATCTCTGATTGCCATGGAGTGTCTGGCGGAAAAGCGTGACCCACTGCAGAAACGCGTCGCTGATACAACAGCACCAACTCTTGTGCCACTTCACGAACAGCAGACCGCACCCGAGACTTGGCGCGGGCAAAGTCTGAACCACCCATGCGATGCAACGTGGGTGCTTCGCCGCCGACGTATTGACGAATGACCCCAATTTGTTCTGTCGGAACGTAGAGCTTGTCGCCACCCTTGTATGCAATGAGCAAGTAGTCACGTTCGACGCCACCAATGGAACGCTTGACCATGCCTTCGTACTTGCCGACTCCGTGATGCGCATGCACCACGTAGCCACCCGGCTGCAAGTCTTCAAAAACTGTGCCAGATGAACGTGCTTGGGTGTGTCGCGATGAACGGGTGCGGCGGCGACCACTGAGATCAGCCTCACAAATAATTGCGACACGCGAATTCGGAAGCGATGCACCGCGTGATTGTGGGGCAAAGGTAACCCATGCACCTGGAGTGGCGATCTTCTTTGCGTCATTGGTAGCTGTGAAGTCAATTCCGTGACCGCGCATCATGTCAACTAACCGCGGAATTGATTCAGGAGTTTCTGCTGTAACGACAATGCTCCACTTTTCACTGAGCATTTCGTTGATACGGCGAACAAACGATGCGGGGTCATGAACAATTGGTCCCCAGCCAGACGCCGGCACCGTGGGACCATCAACTGATTCCGCTGTGGGAATCAAGGAGATGGTGGGGGTGCGATTGCTGCTAGAGAAAATGCGCTCTGCTTCAACGTGTAGTCGCGGGAATGACACATTTTCATCGCGCGCCCAGGAGGTGGCCAATGCTTTTGCGAGATCATCTTCTTCTGCCAGAAGGTCACGCGCACGTTCGCCCATGCGTCGTGGTTCCACCATGATGACCAATGCATCATCGCCAAGGTGATCTGTCAGTAAGTCATCAGACTCCGTGAGCCACGGAAGCCAACTTTCCATGCCATCAAATATTTGACCCTCTGACAGACGTTCCCATTGCTCGCGACCCCATGGTTCTGCGGCAATCAGTTCACGTGCACGATCTTGCACTCCGTCTACGTACAGCAATTCTCGTGCAGGGAAAATCTCAATCGATGTGATGTCATCGGTGCTGCGCTGATCAGCCACAGTGAAGTGAGTGAGTCGATCAACATCGTCTCCCCACATGTCAACACGGATTGGTTCGTCGTCTGTGCTTGGGAAAATATCAACAATGGCACCACGGCGAGCAAATTCACCGCGGTGTTCCACGATGGTCTCCCTGCGATATCCACAATGCACCAGCTGTTCGCAGAGTGCATCAATGTTGAGGGAGCTACCAACAGCAATGTGAATAGGCTCAAGCGTTGTGGAACCTGGAGCAAGTTTCTGCAATAACGCCCGAGTGCCTGCAACAATGACAGACGGTGCATTCTTACCCTGACGCATTCGCCACATGGTTCGCATGCGTGAGCCCATTGTGAGAACTGCTGGGCTAACACGTTCGAAGGGGAGTGTTTCCCATGATGGGAAAAACTCAATTGCATCAGAGCCGAGAAATGCTGCGAGATCTTCTGCGATTGATTGCGCCATTGTTCCGGTTGGAGTTGCAATGACGATGGGGCGACGGGTTGTGTTGTTGATGAGAGCTGCAAGAACAGTTGCTCGTGCAACTTCCGGGACTGCAAGAACTGCATCTCTCTGGCCTGCAATTGCATCAATGCCTGGCTCGTTCGCTACCTGTGTCGCGAGGGTACCAAGTGGATGCAGTGTGGGAAAAGAAGTGCTCACCGGCCGTTGAAGTCCTGCATTGCAGCTGCAATTCCGCCTGAAATGATGCTCTCAATCGCGTCAACAGCGACTTCAACAGCAACGTCAAGAATGCGACGTTCTGCTGCGGGAATAGATGACAACACATGGTCAACTCCGACATCTTTCGATGACGGTTTACCAACTCCGATGCGCACTCGTACGTAATCATCGGTGTGAAGGAGCGATGAAATTGATTTCAGTCCGTTGTGTCCGGCTAATCCACCGCCAACTTTGAGACGAAGAATGCCTGGCTCGAGATCAAGTTCGTCATGGACAACAATGATGTGTGCAGGATTATCAATTTTGTAACGACGTGCCAGCGGACCGACGGCCTCACCAGAGTCATTCATGTACGTGGTGGGAATTGCAAGGACAACTGCATGGCCGTTGATACGGGTTTCTGCAATTTGTGCTCGGTCGCGACCTACTTTGAGCGAGACTCCAAGGCGCTTTGCAAGAACTTCAATTGCATCAGTACCAACATTGTGTCGAGTGCGTGCATATTTCTTGCCAGGATTGCCAAGACCGACAATGAGTATGCGTTCCATGTCGCCTTGTCGGGAAGCCGATCGGCGCAACATGGTGTAAAAGTAAGAAACGACCCGCGAGTCGCGACTTAGTTGCTGGTTTCGGAAGCTGCTTCACCAGCTGCTGCATCGCCAGCGACTGCTGCTGCAGCTGCGTCAGCGGTTGAACCGCGTGACATCAGAACTGTTGCAATGAGCATGTCTGGATCGCCAACGGCAACGACGCCTGCAGGCAACTTGATGTCAGCCAAGTGAATGACGGATTCAGGTGTGAGGTCTGTGACGTCGATAACGATTTCGTTCGGAACATTTGCAGGAGTAGTACGAACTTCAATGGAGTCAACTGCTGCGTCAACAAGTCCGCCAGCAGCAACAACTGCTTTTGCAACACCTGAAAGGTGAACTGGAACGTGCATGACGATTTCTTCTGTGAGGTTGATCTGTACGAAGTCAATGTGGCTGACGTTGCGGCGAACTGGGTGACGCTGCATCTCTTTCACAACTGCGTTGTATGACGAACCGTCAACGGACAAATTCAAAATGGTGTTCTGACCAGCAGGACCTGACAATGCAACGCGAAGGTCACGGCGAGCCACCGACAAGATGACGGGTGTCATGCCATGGCCATAGAGGATGCCAGGAATGCGATCGGCTGCGCGCAGACGACGCGATGCTGGGCTTCCGGTTACACGACCGGCTTCGGCTGAGAGAGTTGCTGTATTCGACACGGCTACGAAGTCTATGACCTGAACCGGCTACTGCCACAGGGGTCGAACTGATGGGGGCGGGTTTTTCGGCCCGCGGGGCCATTTAGGACTGGTTTTCGCCGTCGAAGAGTTCTGACACGCTGGTCTCGTCAAAGACTGCAGCAAGGGCATCGGCGATGATTTTTGCGACCGAGAGCACTTCGACCTTGTCGAACATCTTGTCGGCAGCCAAGGGAAGTGTGTTGGTGAGAACGACGCGCGAGATGGGGGACTTTGACAGGCGCTCAACGGCAGGGCCTGACAGGACGCCGTGAGTGGCCATAGCCCACACTTCTTTTGCGCCCCGCTCGAGCAACAATTCAGCCGCCGACACGATGGTGCCACCGGTATCGATCATGTCGTCGGTGAGGATGCACAGGCGGCCGTCAACATCACCAATGACTTCTTTTGCGATGGCAACGTTGGTTGTGCCTTTTGGTCGGCGCTTATTAATGAATGCAACATCTGCATTGCGGTCTGACAAGTGCTGTGCAAAACGCTCGGCAACTTTTACGCGACCAGCATCTGGCGACACAATGACCAGATCTTCGGGCGCATGTTCGCGCACGTATCGCTCGAGCACGGGAAGTGCCGTGAGGTGGTCAACCGGGCCCGAAAAGAAACCCTGAATCTGACCGCTGTGAAGGTCGAGTGACACCATGCGCGTTGCTCCTGCTGCTTTGAACAAGTCAGCGATGAGTCGAGCAGTGATTGGTTCACGACCTTCTGCTTTGCGATCTTGACGTGCGTATCCGTAGAACGGGCACACTGCGGTAATGCGCTTTGCTGATGCACGTTGTGCGGCATCAATCATGATGAGTTGTTCCATGATGGAGTCGTTGATGGAACCTGCATCAGTTCCGAAGTGCGACTGCATGATGAAAACATCGCCACCGCGAATGCTGTCGGTAAACCGAGGGCGAATTTCGCCGTTAGCGAATTCAACGATGTTCGCGTCGCCAAGAGTGATGCCGAGGTGTTCTGCGACTTCTAGTGCAAGAGACGGGTGTGTTCGACCCGTGTACAGCGACAGTCTCTTCGTAGTGACCTTCTCCATCGACCGCGCGTTCATATGAGCCAATGGTAGAACACGCGGGCCGCTTGGGCACCTTCGCATGCTGGACGAATCAGCAGGCCGCGTTTCGCCTGAGCATTTCTCGCTCAGCCTCTGCCAATTGCAGTGGGTCATTGACTCCGGCGGTCTCTTCGGCTGGTGCAATGACTGACCCAACAGAGTGGCCAGTCGATGCCAGTACTGCTATGACATCGGTCAGGTAGTACTCGGCTTGGCTGTTATTCGTGCCGATTCCTTTGAGTGCCGGACCAAACAATTCGAAATCGAAAAGGTAAATACCTGTGTTGATCTCACGAATGTTCAGTTCATCGGGTGATGCGTCCTTGTGCTCAACAATGCCGACAACGTTTCCATTGGAATCTCGCACGATGCGGCCGTATCCGGCGGGGTCATCAAGAACTGCGGTCAGAACAGTGGCTGCACTTTTAGATGTCATATGTTCGGTGATGAGTCGATTGATGGTGTGCGATGTCAGTAACGGTGTATCGCCAGGCATAACCAACACTGCAGAAGTATGCGAACTGATATCTGCAGACAATCCAGTAAGGCCAGCTGCTGCTGCGTCGCCTGTGCCGTTTTGGTCATGTTGTGTCGCAAATTGAATGCGGGCCCACTCGGGTGCGTTGAGTTGCACATGCGCAGTTACTTCAGGTGCCCGATGGCCGACAACAACCACAGTTGCAACAAGTGAGATTGATTCAAGTGAGTGCACAACATGCATCACCATGGATCTGCCACACACTTCGTGCAATGGCTTTGGAAGATCTGACTTCATGCGCGAGCCTTCGCCCGCGGCAAGGATGATGGCGCAGACCCCGCCCGAGGGCAATGGAGTGGCTGTCACTTCGTGGCTCGACTGCTTGTCATTTTGTTCCGGGGAGAGGACTCGAACCCCTATTCACGGGATCAAAACCCGTTGTCCTGCCTTTGAACGACCCCGGACCGTGCGCAATACGGTATCGGGATTTTTGTTTTCGTCATTGTCCCGATAGGTTCATATGCCTTATGAGTTCGCTGATCAAGAAGCGCCGCAAGCGCATGCGCAAGAAGAAGCACAAAAAAATGCTTCGTCGCACACGCCACCAGCGTCGCAAATAAACATTTCTAACTAGAAGTCCGTTACTTCTCGGTCCCTCAGGGGCGGGTTGTTGCGTAGACCACCTGGACGTCAGGTATCTGATCTAACCCTTGGTGTACATGGCCGTCCACGAACCAAGTGCTGCCAGAACCCGCCAGGTGAAGTGTAGATCCAATGGCCGATTCAACGCGATCGCGCCAGATTCCTAAATCGGGAAATGCGCTGACTGCAGCAGGTTCAAGATCGTTTCCATGTGGCCCTTTTGGCCCGCCCATGGTGTCCCATTCCCGGTACACGGCGGGTGTGGATACTGATATCGGCGGAAGAAACAGGGTGACGTTCCTGTCTTCGTGGGGCAACGGAGTGACTATTTCTCCGATCCCTGTGACAAGTGCCCGACCACCAACAAAACAAAACGGAATGTCTGCACCAAGTCGTGCTGTTGCGGACACATCAGACCACTGCGCCCACTTCAACACAGCGGCTGCGTCTGTTGAACCACCCCCAAGACCACCTCCGTGGGGAATGTTTTTCTCAATGTGAACCCGCGCTGTGCGGCCTGCAAGAACGAGCGCCCGAGATACAAGATTTGTTTCATCAGTAGGAACTCCGATTGCATACGGACCAGACATAGTGAGTGTGGTTGTTGCTGCATCACTGATGTCGATGATGTCTGCGATATCGAGTGACACCATTTCAGCTTCGATGAGATGAAAGCCATCGCTACGAACACCAGTGATCACGAGAGACAACGTGAGTTTGGCGGTCGCGATGATTTTTATCACTTGTGACTGTCTTCCAGAATGTGTGCAAGCCGCAGCCAGTCGTGAACGGAAAGTTCTTCTGCGCGTGCCGTTGGAGCAATGTTTGCTGCCTCAAAGTGATGCGCTTCCACACTGCCGGCTAAAGAACCACGCAACATCTTGCGTCGCTTTGCAAAGCCCATTCGGACCAGTGCAAAGAGTTTTGCTTTGTCAACAGATGCATCGAGCGGGGTAGTGCGGCGTGTGATTTCCACTAATGATGATTCAACATTGGGTCGCGGTAAAAACACAGATGCTGGAACTTGTCCGACAACACGCGCTGTTGCATAGAACGCAACTTTCACGCTGAGTGCGCCGTATGCGCTGGTGGAAGGTGAGGCAGCAAATCGGTCAGCAACTTCTTTTTGCACCATCACCAACATGCGTGACACCTGCGGAACAAAGTCAAGAACGTCAGCAATTAGTGGGGTAGCAACGTTGTACGGAAGGTTTGCAACCAACACCCAGTCGGTGTGTTCGCCAAGAAGTGCCGGCCAATCGAGTTGCATGGCATCGGCGTGAACCACTGTGACATTGGCAAGCTCGCCAACGTTTTCATTAAGAAGTGGCAACAGTGCTTCATCAACTTCTATGGCAGTGACGCCAGTAGCAACTTCAGCTAGTGCAAGAGTGAGTGATCCGAGACCAGCGCCAATTTCTAAAACATGCGGGTGATTTTCAACGTCTGCAAGGCGCGCAATGCGTCGCACGGTATTTGCATCAACAACAAAGTTTTGCCCCAGCGCGCGCTTCGCGCGTAAACCAGCACCATCTAATTGGTGTGAAGCATCAGTGCGTGAAAGCGTCACCAGGTCAGCTCCACTGGAAGTGGTGCATCAACGAGTTCAGCGATTGCTTCGAACACCGCGGTATTCAATGTGATGTCAAACGAGCCAGACATGGGGCCGATATTGATGTTGATGCAAGTGGCTTTTCGTCCATTGTTCAAATTCAAGACAGTGATGGTGGCTCCAAGCGGAACAAGAGTGGTTGAGCAACCGTTCTTCACTGAATCTGGCAAACGTTTGTAGGTGGCATTGCCGCGCACCATGCGACCTGAGTTGTCAGCGGGGTACGCAATCTGACCTTGCCCATTTGGGTCAGCACTGACAGGGCCATCAAGGTTGGCAGGAGCATCAACATTTGAATCAAGTCCGAGGCCAAGGTCGTAGGTAGTAGACGTGACATCTGCGACCGTTGTGACAGTTTCATTGCCAGAGTTCCCCGATGCCATAAATGCCACGGCAAGGAAAATGGCTGTGGCAACCATGGCCACCGTCATGCGGTTCTTGTCGACGGGAGAGATATCCATGTGCCTACGAATGTATGCGAGGAAATGCTGCGAGAGCATTCGCCGAGGTAATTGATGCAAACTCAGCCACATCGAGTCCACGAAGATCTGCAATGGCGGTGCCAACAAGTCCAACGTGGGCTGGCTCGTTAGGGCGACCTCTGTGCGGAATCGGTGCCAAGAACGGGCTGTCTGTTTCGATGAGAATTTTGTCGAGAGGGCACAGCAACGCGGCCTCTCGTAGTTCATGTGCGGTCTTGAAAGTCACGATTCCGCTAAATGACAAATAGGCACCACGATTAAGACATTCTTGGGCCTCATTTGGGCCGCCAGAAAAGCAATGAATGATGGTGTTCTGGGGCATTCCCTCTGCATCTAGTACCGCATAGGTGTCATCCCATGCGTCGCGTGTGTGGATTACCAACGTGAGGTCATGTTGTTTTGCAAGTGCAATCTGTTCTGCAAAGACGCGCATCTGAACATCACGTGGAGAATGTTCGTAGTAGTAATCAAGCCCGCATTCACCAATGGCAACTACGCGTGGTTGAGAGATGTACGGAAGTATTGATTCTGTGCCTTGCGTTGCGTCGTGTGGGTGTAGTCCCACTGTTGCCCACACATCGTCGTGTTGCGATGCAATAGCGATTGCTTGCTCACACGTCGGAGCATCGGTGCCGATAACTACGAAGCGTTCGACTCCGGCATCGCGGGCTCGTTGCAAACTTTCGGCAGGCACTGAAGTCATTTTGTCGTCGTGGATATGACAGTGCGTATCTGTCCACCCGGTGATAGCGGTGCTCATGCGATGGTGCGTCGAGGAAAGAGCGGTGTTCCTTTTTCAACAGGAGAGCCGGCGCGGTATAGGCCCCACGCAGTATCGACAGGAATGCGACATTGTTCAATGTCTGTTGTCATTCCGATGCGACGCCAAATTTCACGAGCAGTGTCGGGAATGGCGGGGAATGCAAGAAGAGTCACGATGCGTAAAGCCTCGAGTGCATCGCCCATCACAGTGTTCAGCTGATCGCTTGGCTCTGCTTTCCATGGTTCATGATTCTCAAGATGTGCATTGGTGGCGCGAATGAGAGACCATGTTGCTTCAAGTGCGCGACTTGGCTGCACTAATTGCCAGCATGCAGACGTTTCGGCAACGGCATCTTTGGCTGATGCAGCCAATGGGCTATCTGGGTTTGGTGCGGTGCCAAGACCAGCACACTTTTTGTCAACAACAGACGCAATACGTGCTGCAAGGTTGCCGAGGTTGTTTGCAAGGTCAGAGTTGTAACGAGAGACAAGGCCTTCGTATGTGAAGTCTCCGTCATTGCCGTATGACGTATCACTAAGTACGTAATAACGGAAACCATCAACACCGAATTCGTCAACGAGATCAAGTGGGTTCACCACATTGCCAGATGTCTTTGACATCTTTTCTCCGCCAACAAGCAGCCAGCCGCCGACTGCATAACCAGTTGGTGGTTCAATGCCCGCTGACATCAACATGGCAGGCCAGTACACATTGTGAAAGCGAATGATGTCTTTTCCGATGAGATGGTGATCAACGGGCCACCATTTGTTGAACATTTCAGCGTCAGAGCCGTAACCGATTGCGGTGATGTAGTTAGCAAGTGCGTCAAACCACACATAGGCAACGTGTGATGGGTCGAACGGAAGGGGAATTCCCCATGTCAGAGTTTTTCTGCTGACAGAAAAATCTTGAAGTCCTTGTTTGATGAATCCGAGAACTTCGTTGACACGGTGTTCCGGCACTACAGCGCTCGGGTGTGATGAATACCAATCAATGAGGCGTTGTTCAAAGCGTGACAAGCGGAAGAAGTAGTTCTCTTCTTCAACATGTTGTACGGGGCGTTTGTGGATGGGGCAGTTTTCCCCGTCAAGGTCATCTTCTGTGTAATAGGCCTCACAGGGAACGCAGTACAAACCGCTGTATTTGTCGAGTTCGATGTCGCCTGCATCAAAACACGCCTGCAATAACTTCTGCACGCCAACTTTGTGGCGAGCTTCCGTGGTACGAATGAAGTCATCATTCGAGATATTCAGTCGTTGCCATGCTTGTTGAAACAGGGGCGCTATGGAATCGGTGAATTCTTGTGGGGAAGTGCCAGCAGCTTCTGCAGCTTGTTGAATCTTGAGACCGTGCTCGTCTGTTCCAGTGAGGAAATGCACATCGTCACCAAGAAGACGATGCCACCTAGCTAATGCGTCAGCGACAATGGTCGTATACGCGTGACCAAGATGTGGTTGCGCGTTGACGTAATAGATCGGAGTGGTGAGGTAGTACTTTGCCACCTAGACAGGCTACGCCACCACGCTTCTTGTCGTCGGTTCGTTTATTGCGACATTTACTTCGTAACCTCGTACAGATGTCTTTTGAGTTCGATCACGCCACACGCCCCACCCCACTTGGCAATGGCGTGTACGACACACCAGTTGAAGATCGGTGGGATATCAATGGCAATGCAAATGGCGGATACCTGTTGGCATTGGTGGGCAACGCTATGCGTGCAGAGAGCGGTCGTGCTCATCCCATATCTATTTCGATGCATTATTTGTCGCCAGCACCCGAAGGTCCTGCAACAACCACATGCGAAGTGGTGAAAGCAGGCAAGCGGTTGTCAACAGTTGTTGCTTCGATGTCTCGTGACGGTCGTGATGTTGTTCGTTCAATCGGCACTTTTGGCGATGTTGATGCATCAATTGGCGCACAGTCGAACACGTTGGTTCGCCCAGAGATGGTGGCGTTTGAGGATTGTCCTACTCGTCCGGCAAGCCCCGATATGAAACCGGGCCTTGGCTCACGCCTTGATATGCGTCTTCATCCGGATGATGTGAGCTTTGCAACAAATGAACCCTCTGGAATCGCACGCGTTCGCGGATACTTCGCATTTAAAGATGGTCGACCTGTTGACACGCTTTCGTTGTTACTTGCCGCTGATGCATTCCCACCCGTTACCTTCAACTTGTTTGGCATGAAGGGGTGGGTTCCCACCATTGAATTCACTGTGCATGTGCGCGCAGTGCCAGTACCTGGACCAATTGTGTGTGAGTTCACCAGTGCTCTCACGCAAGGTGGATACTGGGAAGAAGATGGCGTGATGTGGGACTCTGCAGGGAAGGTTGTTGCAATGAGTCGTCAATTAGCTCTGTCACCTTTAGGCGCAGATTAAGAACGTCTGCTGCTGCGTGCGCCGAGTGAGTACGAAATTGCCATACCGATAAGTGCAGCAGTAACTGTTGTTGTGCGTCGAACCAGCATCTTTGAACGTTGAGCAAATACAACAATGGGCCACCCGCGCGAACGTGCAAGCGCAGACAAATGAGTATCAGGGTTGACCGCAACTGCATTGCCGACTATTTCCATCATGGGGACATCACTCATGGAGTCTGAATACGACCAAGAATCAGCAAGGTTGATGTTGCGCTCCGCCGCAATGGCTGCAATTGCTTCTGCTTTACCTGGCCCGTAACAGAATGGGCCAGCAAGGCGGCCTGTGTAGACACCGTTATCAACTTCACCTCGAGTACCAATGCCGCCGGTCATCTCAAGTGCAATTGCGAGTGGTTCAACTATTTCGATAGGAGAGGCTGACACGATCCATGTTTCACGCCCAGCATTGCGATGTTGTTCAATGAGTGCTCGCGCTTCAGGACGAATGAGGCCTAGCAATTCTGGAAGTACCACTTCGTTTAGTGCCAATAGGTCTGACTGTGTGGAACCACCAGCAGCTTCCAAGATGCGTTCACGAACATTTTTGCTTGATGTATCGCTTGAACCGATCAGTCGAAACTTCAAAGCAGCAAATGCATCAGTGGCAAAGTCACGTGGCCGAATAAGGCCAGCATCGTATGCAGCACGACCAAACACGAATGCAGATGAACCAGCAATAAGAGTGCGATCAAGATCAAAAAATGCGGCTGTCTTATCAGGGGTGCTCATAAGGCCACTGAGATTGCATAGACACGTTTGCGTGAGACACCTAGAGCCGCAGTTACTTCATCAACTGCGCTGCGTTTTGAGATACCTGCAGATGTTCGCGAGGTCAGTTCACTACGAATGTCATCATCTGTAACGTCGACTGTTTCTGCAGTTACAGGTGCAATCACTAATGCGTATTCACCGCGGGGTTCAACTGTGCGTGAATGAACAACAGCGTCACCGAGCGTGCCGCGCCACATATCTTCATGAAGCTTGGTGAGTTCACGAGCAAGGACCACAAGGCGATCATTGCCGCACACGTCTGCCAAGTCAACAAGTGTCTTTTCAAGTCTGTGGGGTGCTTCGTACAACACCGTGGTGCGTCGTTCACGTGCAACCTCTGTCAGGCGCTCGCGACGCTCACTTCCACTGCGTGGCAAAAAGCCGTCGAAGGCAATACGTGCTGTTGGTAATCCGCTCATAGCTACAGCCATAACAAAGGCAGCTGGCCCAGGGGTTGAATGCACGGTGTACCCGGCGTTAATTGTTGCCCGAACAAGGCGTTCACCTGGGTCGCTGATGGCTGGAGTGCCTGCGTCGGAGATCAAAGCAACAACTGCGCCCGTAGACAAATACGACAAAACAGATTCGATGGCATCGTGTTCTGTGTGCTCGTTGGCAACAATCAGACGTTCCGGTGACGCACCAATGCGTTTGAGAAGCGACCCACTGTGTCGAGTGTCTTCACAACAAATAATAGTTGCCGCTCGTAATACTGCAGCTCCGCGAGGGGATAAGTCTTCGAGGTTTCCAATAGGTGTTGCAACCAACCACAAGCCTGCATGAATAGCAGAGGTGACATTGTCATCGTTCGACATGGCGTACCTCAACTTCGTCACCCACACATAGGTTCCAGCGTTCGAAAGATCCGGCGGCAGCTTCAATAATTAGTGCTGCTGCAGGGATACGAGCACCAACTCGCCAGGGTTTCATGGTTGCAGTCTGTATCACGATGTTGTTCGAAGCAACGTAGGCAACATCAATTGTTGCTTTCATGCCGATCGTGTGCACCCAATTGCATGGTG
>JAPKZY010000053.1 GCA_026393535.1 Actinomycetota bacterium
GCAAGGCATTGACCTTGTAGTGAAGTCTGGCGAAGTGCACGCCATCATGGGACCAAACGGTGCTGGTAAGTCCACATTGTCTGCAGTCATCATGGGTAAGCCTGGCTACCAAGTGCTTGCAGGTTCAGTCACTCTCGACGGCGTCGACATGCTTGCGTTGCCAACTTGGGAACGTGCCATTGCTGGCATGCACCTAGTTATGCAGTACCCAACAGAAGTCCCAGGAGTTCACGCAGACCAAGTAATGGCAGAAGCTCTTACTGCGCGTCACCGCGGCACTGAAGGCATGGCTGCTCGCATTACGCAAGAAGCTCTACGCATCAATATGGACCCTGAACTTGTTACCCGCGCACTGAACGTTGACCTTTCCGGTGGCGAAAAGAAGCGCAACGAAACAATGCAACTCGGAGTACTTGAGCCAAAGTTTGCGATTCTTGACGAACTTGACTCTGGTCTCGACATTGACGCACTGCGTGATTGCGCCCGTCGCGTAGAGGCGGCAACACACGAAAGCAATCTTGGTGTGCTTGCCATTACTCACTACGTTCGTTTGTTTGAAGAACTAAAGCCAGATGTGGTTCACATCATGGTGTCAGGCCGCATTGTTGCAAGCGGCGGTGCAGAACTTGCTGATCAACTAGAGATCGACGGCTACGCAGCCTTCGTATGAGCCAAGTCATAGTTCCGAATGGCTGGCGCCATGAGGACAATGCATTGCGTCGTGAATTCACATTCACCAATTTCAAAGAAGCTTTCGCATTTATGGCTTCAATCGCCGAGATGGCTGAAGCAGCTGATCATCACCCAGATTGGTCGAATAGCTATAACACGGTGACTATTGCGCTTACTTCACACGACAAAGGTTGTGTCACACAGCGTGATTCTTCACTAGCAGAGCAGATCAATACCCTCGTCTAAGGTTGCCTTCGGAACGGGGGCTCCATGTCGCAGACTGCAACACGCGTATATCTGGGGAAGAAAGATGCCTTCCCCGGCTGGTGGGTCGTTGGTGGTTGCTTCACTGTTCTTTTCTTTAGCTCGGCTCTTGGGTTCTACGGAATGTCCGTGTACCTCAATGCGTTTTCGAAAGAACTTGGCTGGAAGATCTCGTCTCTCTCCATTGCGACAACGTTCTTCTTCTTAGTCGGCGGCATTACCAACATGTTGGTAGCCCGACTGATTGCAAAATTCGATGTCCGCATTCTCATTTACATCGGCGCAGTTGTCGGCGCAGGCTCTCTGTACATGTTGGGTCATGTCTCTCAGAAGTGGCATCTCTTCGTTGTCTACGGAGTGTTCGCAGTTGCATGGTCGTGCAGTGGTTTAACAACAGCCACCACCGTTGTCACACGCTGGTTCCACACAAAACGTGCGCCAGGAATTGCCGCAGCGTCTTCAGGGCTCTCGATGGGCGGCGTTGTCCTAACCCCAATCATCAAGAAACTGATTGACGCCAAGCAGATGAGCGGCGCAAGCCCGTACCTTGCACTCATTTGGTTCGTAGGCATGTGTGTGCCTGCGTATTTGCTGATTCGCCCAGACCCGTTGGCACTGAACTGGATGCCCGATGGTCAACCAAAGCCAGAAAATCACATTGTTGATATGCCTGGCGTGTCGCTTGCTGATGCAGTGCGCACCAAGTTCTTCTGGGTTGTCACCATTGGGTACGTGTTGGTCATGGGCAGCCAAGTCGGTGCTATTCAGCAGATCGTGAAACTTGTAGAAGAACGCACGTCTCCAGGCACTGCTGCTCTTGCGACATCGGTGTTGTCTGGCGCAAGTGTTGTGTTTCGACTTTTAGGTGGTCGCATCATTCCGAAATTTCCATTGGCAAAGTTCATGGTGTTCATTGCTGTCATGCAAGGAGCGGCCATCATTTTGATCGGACAGATGAAGAGCACCATTCCTCTCATGTTGAGTATTGCTCTATTTGGCGCCATGGTTGGCAATATTTTGATGATGCAGTCGCTGCTCATTGCACAGCGGTTCGGAGTAAAGGACTATCCACGCATCTCTGCTCGTTCTGGCTTGGTGTCTCTCACTGGAACTGCAATTGGTCCCATTTTGATTGGCACAATTCGTGACTCATCAGGTGGGTACACCGTGCCGTATTTGGTGGCCGGTTGTATTTCGTTAGTTGGCGCGCTGATCTTTACAACCAGTGGCCCGGCTGAAGTGGCTGACTAGAAAGTCATTGCCCGCAAACGACGAATACGTTCATCTGTTGATGGGTGTGTGCTGAAAAGTTTTGACATATTCACACCACGGCTCTGCATTCCAGCAAGTGGGTTGTGAATGTATGCCTGGGCTTGTGCAGGAGCCACAGCCATTGGGGTTGATTTTGCGATTGCTTCAATCTTTTCTAATGCTGTAGCGAGTGTTTGTCCTGTGCCAAGAAGTTCTGCAGCACCACGATCTGCATCGAATTCACGACTACGAGAAATAGCCATTTGCATCAGTCCGGCCGCCATCGGTGCTACAAGTGAAATGAGCAGAATGGCCAATGGATTTGGCCTATCTTCATCATCGCGACCACCGCTGAACATGCTCGCGAACATTGCCATTTGGGCAATTGATGAAATGGCAGTCGCAATTGCGGCTGCAACTGAACCGATGAGAATGTCACGATGACGTACGTGCATCAATTCATGTGCCATGACTCCTTCAATTTCTGAGTGTGTCATCGATTGCAGTAGTCCTGTTGTCGCACACACCACTGCTTTGTTGGGACCACGACCCGTTGCAAACGCATTTGGTTGGTCAGCAGGGGAGACTGCAACACGCGGCATGGGTAAACCAGCACGCTGAGATAAATCACGAATCATGCCGTAGAACTCTGGGTGATCGGCTTCTGTGATTACTTGAGCCTTTGCAGACTTCAATGCAAGAGAATCACTAAACCAGTACGACCCTCCAACCATTACGAGGGCCATCATTAGCCCGATCATCACTGAGCCTGAACTACCACCGCCGAGGATTCCGGCGATTGCCACAATGAGTCCACCCATTGAGGCGAGAAGAATTGTTGTCTTAAACGCGTTTTTAAACATGGTGAGCACAATGTAGACGGTCGTAGGCTTGCACATATGTCGGCCGAGAAGATTCACCCCAACGTTGCTCGTGTCACCCAGGCCGCTCGCGAAGCCGGCCTTGAGATTGAAGTGCGTAAGTTCCCTGAGGGCACAAAGACGGCACAAGATGCTGCCGACGCCATCGGAGTCACAGTCGGCCAGATTGTGAAGAGCCTGGTGTTCGGTGTTGATGACGAAATCGTGATGGCTCTCGTCAGCGGAGTGAACCAACTCGACGAAAAGAAACTGGCTGCCGCTGCCGGCGGTGCAAAGTGCAAGCGTGTTGACGCAGACGCGGTGCGTGAAGCAACGGGTTTCGCAATCGGTGGCGTGCCACCCTTTGGTCACAGCACACAACTACGTGTGTTCGTTGATCCGGACTTGTTGCAGTACGACGAGGTGTGGGCCGCGGCTGGAACGTGGAACGACAACTTCGGTGCAAACCCGAACGACATCGTTCGTGTGGCTAGTGTCACACCGTCACCGACCTAAAACGTAATTGAGTAGAGTATTTGAATGAAGCAATTGTCTCGAGGTAATCGCTCGATTATTGGTCTGAGGTTAGTCCTTGCCTACGGCGCAGTATTTGTAGCTCTGGTTTGGAAACTGGCATTGACAAGAGGGCCGCTTTTGCCAGGTCTTGACGGTGCGTATTACTGGGTGCA
>JAPKZY010000027.1 GCA_026393535.1 Actinomycetota bacterium
AGAGATCTGCTCGCCCACAATGCGATAGGCCCGCGATTCGGGCGCTCCCCGCTTCAGGCTGACAATGATGTAGTGCCAGTCGGGATCTGGCGCCTGAGCTACATCGGTAGGGCTCGGGTACGGGTCTGTGTGGGTATGGCTATGAACACACCCAATAATGTCAAACCCTTCAGCCTCAGCAGCCAACTCGGCACGCAAATGCTCTTTCGGGTCAATGGTGTACACCTTGGCGCTGTGGGCGACATTCGTGCACGCCACAAACCGGGCAACGCGATTCAAGACGCGATCGCCAATCAAGAGGCCACACGCCTCTTCAGGAAAGCAGTGATACGCATGCGCTGCCATTGCCTTGATGGCGCCGGACGGTACAAATAGTTGCGGAGAAAGAGACTCTGACATCGCCCCGAAGGCTAGCGGTACGCTTCGGTACCCATATGGCAAAGAGCCCCAACACCAATCTGGCGACCAATCGCAAGGCACGGCACGACTACGAGATTCTCGACGTAGTTGAGGCTGGCATTGTGCTGCTCGGAAGCGAAGTGAAAAGCCTGCGCGGGGGCATGGTGCAATTGGTGGACGCATACGCGCGGGTGATCGATGGCGAGATGTGGCTCGACGGAGTTCATATTTCCCCGTACCGATTCGCAGTTGGCGCCGGCGCACATGACCCTGACCGAGCACGCAAACTGTTGTTACATCGTTCAGAAATTGAACGTCTCCATGATCGCATTGCGCGTGAACGCTTGGCACTTGTTCCCCTTGCCATCAAACTTGTTGACGGCAAAGTCAAAGTAGAACTTGCTCTTGCTCGTGGTCGTCGCAAAGGCGATAAACGCCAAGTGATTGCCGAACGCGATGTACAACGCGAAATGCAGCGCTCTCTTGGCCGTCAACGCAAAGGCATGATCTAGCCAAACTCGTTTGCGACTCGCACACATTCAGGCATGAAACAATCCGTCAGCATGCTAGAAGCATGCTACATTCCAGACATGCCCGCAATTCAAGTAAAGAACGTCCCCCAGGAACTTCACGACCAACTTCGTCAAATTGCTGAACTGCAAAAATGCACAATCGGCGATGTCATCCTCGAAGCGATCAAGCAAGAGATCAATCGACAAAAACACACCGCGTGGTTTGATGAAGTACTTTCCCACCCCACCGGATTGAATTGGACAGCGAAAGAACGACAAGATTTCTTTGATGAACTACGTGAGGAGCGAGACGCCAGGTGAAGACTCTTGATGCCTCAGCTCTTATCGATTTTCTCTTAGTTCCCGAAGCATTTGATCAGCATGTATCAATTCTGAAAGACAACCTCATCGCTCCTGCGATACTCGTTCCTGAAGTTCTGAATGCCCTCAAGAAGGCCTACCTCACAAAGCGAGTCACACGCGCTCAAGCAAATCAAGCTGCAAAATATTTCGCATCATTCAACATCACTTTGGTCACCTTGTCTGCATACAGACACGAGATGTGGGAATTAGTCAATAACTTGACTCCCTACGATGCCTCATATGTGCTTGTGGCACGCCATACCCAAACCCCATTAGTAACGTCGGATTCCCGACTCGCTAAGGCATCCCCCCGCGATATTGAAGTGGTCCTCTTGCGATAGCCCCGTGTATTTGTGGCAGACCGGTGGCCTACACTGAAGACCTCACCAAAAACAATGGGGCTGACAGGTTTCGACACCAGTTTCGTTGTTCGTACGTGCGACCCGAATTGCTCAGATTCGTTAAACGGGGCAAAAAACAGAATTGCCAACGAGCAGTTCGCTCTCGCAGCCTAATTCTTAGGTTGTAGAGAGACATCGTGACCAGCAATGGCGCACGGGGCCAATTCATCGCAGCCCGGCAACAGAAGCGAAGGATGACGGCGAGAAAGAACGCTGACGTTGGGAAAGACCAATGACCTGCCGGAAAGACGACACGCGGTTTTCGTAAGAAAGCAATCGACCCGTCGATGATGTTGCGTCAGCATTACAACGGGGATGGTCGTATCACTGGCGAATAGCGCCTGATGGACGGGGGTTCGATTCCCCCCAGCTCCACCATTTATAGGTCTGCGCGTCAGCGCAGGCGCAGACTAATTCTTGCGAATGACGCCGTCGCGTACAGCAGCTGCTGCAACTGCAGGTGCAACGCGCTCAACGATAGTGCGGTCGAATACTGATGGAACCACGAAGTCGGGAGACAATTGTGCATCGGTTACAGATTCAGCAATTGCGATTGCTGCAGCAAGTTTCATACCTTCAGTGATGTCAGTTGCATTTGCATCAAGTGCTCCGCGGAAGATTCCAGGGAACGCAAGAACGTTGTTGATCTGGTTCGGATAATCGCTGCGACCGGTTGCCATAACTTTTGCAAGGCCATCAACTTGTTCCGGACGAATTTCTGGGTTCGGGTTCGCCATTGCAAACACAATGGGGTCCTTTGCCATCGTGCGGATATCTGCTTGTGTAATGAGGTCAGGACCACTGACGCCAACAAACACATCGGCGCCTCTCATGACGTCACTGATTGAGCCCATCCGACGTGACGAGTTGGTATTTGCAGCGAACCACTCTTTAGCTGAGTTCATTTCGCTACGGCCTGTGTAAATGGCGCCAACACGGTCGCAACCAATAACGTCGCCAACACCTGCGTTGAGCAAGATCTTGCCGATTGCAACACCTGCAGCTCCAACACCCGCGATAACGACAGTGAGATCCTCCATCTTCTTGCCAGTGATCTTCAACGAGTTCCACAATGCTGCCAAGGTGACAACGGCAGTTCCGTGTTGGTCGTCGTGGAAGACAGGAATATCAAGACTTGCACGAAGACGCTCTTCAATTTCGAAACACTCGGGAGCCTTGATGTCTTCAAGGTTGATACCACCAAAGGTCGGAGCAATGCGTTGTACGAAATCGACTACTTCGTCAGCAGTGCGTGCATTGATACAGATTGGGAAACCATTAACGCCACCGAACTCTTTGAACAAGAGCGCTTTGCCTTCCATTACTGGCATTGCACCTTCAGGACCAATGTCACCAAGACCAAGAACGGCCGTGCCGTTGCTGACAATGGCAACGGTGTTTTTACGAATGGTGTATTTGTGCGAAAGCGATGGATCATTTTCAATTGCGGTACACACACGTGCAACACCTGGCGTGTACGCCATTGATAAATCATCACGGTCATTCACCGGAGCGGTGGTGATGACTTCAATCTTGCCTGCTTCATGCATGCGGAACGTGCGGTCCCACCAATCAAGAACGGTGACGCCGTCAAGTTTCTGCACGGCAGCAACAACTATTTTTTGATGCGCTTCGTCACGACAATAAACGACAAGGCTGCGACGAAGAACTGGGCCACGCACGTCGAAACCATCAAGGGCGCCAATGTTGCCCCCGGCCTCGCCTATGGCGGCGCACAGCCGACCAAGGGTGCCAGGCACATTGTCGAGCTGGCAGTCAAGTGCGATGGAAAATGCGGCGTTAGGGAGTACTGACATAAGACCTCATACGCTACGCACTCACGGCCCATCTGCCTCGTATCTGCGGACTTGGGGCTTGTACGGTGCGGATGACTGATTCATAGATGGGGGCATCATGACGGCAAGCGATTATCTCTCTCGACTCTCGGGGTACTACCCGTCGGCATGGCCTGCAGAATGTGGCGGCCCTCGCCGACAAAAGATTGTGAGTTCCCCTGGGCTGAATATTCAGCCGGATGAACATCTCGTCGGTCACGCCCGAATATTGGAACCAGGGCGCTGGCCGGTCATGTTTGTACAACGTGCAAAGGGCGAGTTGTACTTGCAAGGCGGATCATCATTCGGGGAGTCAGAAGATACGTCTGGCTGGGTGGAGCAACTTGATCCCATCTCACTCGAACCGATTCGCCGGTCTCCAGATTTACCATCAGGTGGACACAAATGGTGTGGTGCGATCTGCGTGCATGAAAATGGTGACCTCTACGTAGTCAACGGGACTTACGTGCACCGGTTAAGCCCTGAATTAGAGATCGTTGCCGAACATCGACTTGCAGCGAACAATGCGCATAACGGGCACGTCGTCTTTAGTGATGGCAACATCGTCACCAAAGACATTCGCGATGACATCACCAAGCGTTCGGTCTTCACAGTTCTTGATCCTGATTTGAATCTTGTTGATGTTTTTGAATGCCCGTGGAACAGTGTCGGTCGATTCTCTTCAGACCGACAAGACGGAGTCGACTATCTCTATGTCACTAGTAACGACATTATTCACCGCTTGCAGTACGTCACAGGCCGCTTAACACTTGACGAGACATGGTCAGCGTCATACAGAGTGGACGGAGAAGATTCTGGTTACGCCTGGGATAGTTCCATTGGCGATGACTGTGCCTGGTTCATGGACAACGGCGAAAGCCAATCAACTATCAACATGCTGGCCGCTTCTCCAACTGGCACAGGACAAGCAATGCCGTTCGCTCCCCCAGTGCATACGGCACCAGTGCGCGTATGGAGAGTCTCAACTGTCGATTCATCAGACTTCGAGTCCTTCGTTCCGTTCGCAACACCATCCGGACACATCGTGTCTCCGCCGTTATACGACCAAGACCGACACATTCTCGTTGCTTTTGATTCTCAGAACGGCGGCATTGGTGCGTGGAGGTACGAAGGGCCTGGCGTGTTTACACCACTGTGGAAGAAAGAGTGGCGTAACGCCAATCAACTCACGTTGTATGCAGATACGGGAGAACTTATTGTCGACCATGTTCACAAAATGGGTGAATGGGATGCGGTTGTTCTCGAAATCGAAACTGGAAATGAACGTGGTCGAGCAGACACCGGATGTTTTATGCCGATGGGCATGTGGTACACACCTGGTTTTGAACGAGATTTTTATACAAGCACTGCAGTTGGCCGAATAGGCCGTGTCAGCGTCGCGTGATTGTAGGGTAAGTGTTCATGACGAACGCCAATGACATTCCCGTAGCCCACACACCGGCCGGTGGGTACGGCGCATCATTTCCTCCCCTGATTCTTGGTGGCTGCACCGAACCTTTGGCACCTGGTGCACCTGATCTACGTGGCATTTGGAAAACCATCAGCGCCACACGAGGTGGAGAGCCAGTTCCAGCGGATGATCGCCTCATGATCTACTCCGAACGCATCGAACAATGCGGCAATCGCATCGTTGACTGTGGCGGTGGCACTATTGCCGATGCTCGCGCAGACGGCACCGAAGAAAACGCAGTTCATGATGTGTCAGTTTTTGACTACACCACACCAATTCATGTAGTCGCAACCTTTGAAGACGGAGCTTTTGTTTTGCGTCCCGTCGGCATGCCGGGAATCGAAGTCGTACGCAAACTTGACGAAGATGGCCACATGATTTGGACACGTCCTGACATGGGTGGAGTTCGTGTTGTTCTCGAACGAGTTAGTCCTGCCCTGTAATTCCTCATGTCCACTGTTCCTGTTTCCATTCTTGATTTGGCATCTATTGGTGCCGGAGAATCATTGCGCGAAAGCCTCGAAGGCTGCGTTCAAGTAGCTCAAGCAGCAGAAAGACTTGGCTTTACGCGTGTTTGGTATGCAGAACACCACAACTCAGAAACCATTGCATCATCAGCACCAGCAGTTCTCATCGCCCATGTTGCAGCGAACACAAAAACAATTCGACTTGGCTCAGGCGGAGTTATGTTGCCGAACCACTCCCCTCTAGTGATTGCTGAACAATTCGGAACACTGGCCACACTGCATCCAGGACGCATTGATCTTGGCCTTGGTCGAGCACCAGGAACAGACCAAACAACTGTTAAAGCTTTGCGGCGTGACCCACGCGCAGCTGAAACTTTTGCTCAAGACGTACAAGAACTTCAGGGGTTCCTTAGCGATACCTCGAGAGTTGCAGACGTCATCGCGACTCCTGGACGCGGCACAAATATTCCCTTGTACATCTTGGGGTCATCTCTGTATGGCGCTCAACTTGCCGCGGTACTAGGTCTTCCCTATGCATTTGCTTCGCACTTTGCGCCGGCATCGCTTCTGGATGCGATTCGTATCTACCGCGAACGATTCACACCTTCTTTGCAATTAGACAAGCCATATGTGATTGCAAGCATGAGCGTGATTGCGGCCGACACTGAAGAATCTGCTTCAGCCCAATTTGAACGACGTAAGCGTTCTTTTGCACGCCGTATTTTTGGCCGCCCTGGGCAACCACTGACGGACGAGCAGGTTGATGCCGCGCTTTTGTCGCCGCAAGCTTCCTACCTTGATGAAGTGTTTTTGTATTCGGCAATCGGGACTGCGTCAACTATCAAGGCTCGCCTCGATGAATTTCAATCGTTGACAAACGCTGACGAAATCATGACTGCACACCACGCAGACAGCACGCCTTCACGCATTCGCTCGATTGAGATCTTGGCCGAGGTGGCCGGGGTGCTTATTCCCCAATAAGTTCTTTGCGCAATTCGCGCTTCAAGAACTTGCCACTTGCATTACGCGGAATTGGCTCATCGCGGAACCAAATCTTTGACGGAATCTTGTGCTTTGCAAGAGTTGCACCAAGGAATGTGCGCAGTTCTTCTTCGCCGAGAGTTCTTCCTGGTCGCAACACGAGAACCACTGCAACTTCTTCGCCCAATCGTTCATCGGGAACACCAAAGACGGCGGCTTCAGCGATTGATTCATGGTTGTAAATCGCAGTTTCTACTTCACTGCAATACACGTTTTCGCCGCCACGCAACACCATGTCTTTGGCGCGGTCAACAATGAATACAAAACCGTCTTCATCGATGCGAGCGATGTCACCTGTGTTGAGCCAGCCATCTTGAATTGTTTCAGCATTGGCATCAGGCCGGTTGAGATATCCCTTGATGATGACTGCACCTTTGACGCATAGAACACCAACTGTGTCAGGGCCTGAAGGAAGATCATTTCCGTCTTCGTCAACAAACTTTGCTTCGAGTGTTGGAACCAACGGCCCACACGACGCGGGCTTTGCAATAAGCCACCGTGCAGAGTTTGCCGTAATGATTCCGTGGGTTTCTGTCATGCCATAACCAGTCGATGGTTGGCCGCCTTTCAACGCACCCGCAATTTTCTTTACAAGGTCTGGCTGCAGTGGTGCACCGCCGCCGCCCATTCCTTGCAAGGAAGAAGTGTCACGTGTCTCCCAATCGGGGTGCAACAACAATTCGCGACTCATGGTGGGAACACCAGACAATGACGTCACTCGCTCGCGTTCAATAAGTTCCAACGCCCGTGCTGGATCCCATTTGTATGTCAGAACCAATTTTGCACCCATAACAGTGACTGGGTGCAACACACAGTTGCATGCAGTCACGTGAAACAGGGGCGTTGGTGCCATAAATGTGGTGGGAAATGCGGACGGCGCAGTTGTCGGTGCAGGAATATCGCCCGCCGCAATACCTTTTGCTTCTGCAGAGTTCGCAGCCATTGTCATGGACATCATATTGAAGATGTTCGATACTGATCCGCGATGCGTTAGCTGAGCACCCTTGGGAAACCCGGTGGTGCCTGACGTGTAAAAAATAGTGACATCGTCATCAGTGTCAATATCAACTGTTGGCAACACACCGGGGTCGGCCATTGCAAGAACATCTGCCCAACGGTCACTACCAACGGGCAATGCCCGATCAGTACGCACGCCAAGAATATGAAGCGCTGGCGGATTCGCAATTTGTTCGAACCGCTCAAGGCGCTCGTCGTCGGCAATCAATACAATCGGTGCGCTGTCGTTCAACGCGTATTCCATTTCAGGTGTTGTCCACCATGCATTCATTCCAACGACTGCAGCACCTACTGACAAAGTTGCCCAATAGCCAACGACCCATTCCGGGTAGTTACGCATCGCAAGGGCAACACGAGTTCCTGGCGTGACGCCGTGTTCAACTAAGTACTGCGCAAGCTTGCGCACCTGCGAATGAATTTCTGCATATGTATACCGCTCGTCTTCGTAGACGATGTAGTCCTTGTCTGCATGACCAATGGAGTTCTCCCAAACGACTCGCATCGTTGGTGGAGCAGAAACGAACGTCTTCATGGTCACACCACGAACGTCAGTCATAGTGGTGGCAAAGGGTGAACCTGGCGCATCGAGTTCGGCACGGGCAGCACGGTAGTGATTGATCATGCTCTTATCCTTGTATAAGGAGACTATTGTCACATAGTTAGACACCTGCCCTATCGTGGGCTCGTGAGCAGTTACGAAGAAATTGATGCCGGTCAGACTGTCTGGCGATTTGACCGTGATTTCCTTGCTTCCAACTGGACATGTATTTGGGGCAAGGGATGCAAAGGTATCAACGCCACTGCCGACGAAACTCTTGGTCACGGCTGTTGCTCGCTCGGGGCAGAACTAGATGGAATAGACGAAGCGCGTAATCTGTCGGCCGCTGCTGCAATGATCCCTGCGCACCTGTTTCAGTTTCACGCCGAAGCAAATGAAGGCACTGTGTTTGCAGACGAGAAATATTCGGCAACACGCGTTATAGATGGTGCATGTATTTTTTATAACCGCAATGGATTTGCCGGTGGTGAAGGATGCGCACTGCACTTGGCCGCTGAATATTTTGCTGAATCACCCATTGATTGGAAACCATCAGTGTGTTGGCAGTTACCGATCAAGGTCGACTGGGAAATGCGCGAAGACAACGTGGAAGTTGCCACGGTGCGCAGATGGTCACGTGCCGACTGGGGCGACCACGGCACAAAAATGGCGTGGTGCTGCACGGAAGGGGCCGATGCATACGTCGGTGGCTCTTCTGTTCTCGACAGTCTGGGCGATGAATTATCAGAGATCGTCGGCACCGAAGTCTTCGTGCAGTTGAGAAATCGGCTGAAGTAGCCCCTCTCGGTCACTGTGACCAAGATTCTGCGGAATGTCCCTACCTAACGGTAGGTAGGGACATATCCTGTGGGGGTGAGTATCGAATCACCAACCATGCCAGCCCCTCGGGAAAATTCTCTTAATGACGTGCGCGCCATCGTGCCGGCAATTTGTTACGAACGATCACCATTGCGCGCAACACGTGCACTCGTACAAGCAACCGTGTTGTACGCAGTTCCTACAGTCGCGTTAGTGCTTACTAATACTTGGTGGGCAGTTGGCGTCTGGTGGCTGCTTGCTGGTCTTGCCGTGTCAGGACTTTTTGTTCTTGGTCATGACGCTTCACACAATGCACTTCTTGATTCGCGTAAGGCGAATCGCATCATCGCCCAACTGTGCATGGGCCCGAGTGTTCATGTGGAATCTGCATGGGATCTCGGACACAACCGTATTCACCACGGCTACACCACTCGTCAAGGTTTTGACTTTGTGTGGCACCCACTTACTGTTGCCGAGTACGAAGCACTCAGCGGCATGAAGAAACTTCGTCATCGTCTCGAATGGTCATGTCTCGGTTCTGGCGCCTATTTCCTGCGTGAAGTGTGGTGGCTCAAGATGTGGCGCTTCAATGCGCCCGGCAAGCGTCACGACGCAATCGTGCGCGACAAAATCACTCTCAGCTCTGTATTGCTTGTAGCTATCGCAGGCACCGTTATCCTCGGTGCACTCAATGGCGGCCTTGCAACAGCCATCTGGATGCCAA
Source organism: Actinomycetota bacterium (assembly GCA_026393535.1). Classification (GTDB taxonomy): domain Bacteria; phylum Actinomycetota; class Acidimicrobiia; order Acidimicrobiales; family Ilumatobacteraceae; genus UBA2093. The sequence goes on from JAPKZY010000027.1 coordinate 9,588, forward strand.
TCAAGGTATTGGTTGTTCCGTTCTTGCTGTTCACTCAAATCATTGGTTGGACCGTTTACGTTCACCACGTCGCGCCCGACATTCGTTGGTGGACTCGCAAAGAGTGGACACAATTCAACGGACAGATGGAATCGACCACAGTTCTACACACGCCGCGCATCATTAACTATCTCTGGTTTCACAATATTTTTGTACATGTGCCCCACCACGTAGATGCGCGTATTCCATTTCATAAGTTGCCACAAGCAGCAGCCGCTATTGCTGAGGCTTTTCCTGACACCGTGCGTTACTCGAAGTATTCATTGAAGGCATATCTGCAAGCCACGAAAGCTTGCAAGCTGTATGACTTTGAAGCGGCAACGTGGTTGCCATACCCCACATCGTCTCGATAAGCCTTTCGCCTAGCCCGTGGCGATGTTTATAGGAGATTGCCCTACTGAGCAGTAGTGTTGCCTTCCTGTGGGATCAGACAAATCAGCCGACATCGACTCGGTAGAGGGCGCTAGGCGCAATGCCGAGGCGGCATCGCATCAGCCAACCAACAACTCTCATAATCATGAGCCTCATGGCGAGCACAGCCACACCAAAGCAGGAACCGCAGCACTAGCGCTCGGTGCTCTAGGCGTCGTGTACGGAGACATTGGCACAAGCCCTCTGTATTCATTTAAAGAAGCATTTACTGAGAAGTCTCACACAATGACTGTCGACACAATCAATGTCTATGGCATTTGTTCCTTGGCATTCTGGGCTCTCGTCATCATCATTTCGGTGAAGTACCTCCTGCTTGTCATGCGTGCCGACAACAAAGGTGAAGGTGGCATCTTGGCGTTAACTGCACTGGTGATGCCGAAACGAAGCAGAAATGCCACAAAGGCAGGTCTGCTCGTTTCTCTCGGAGTGTTTGGAACTGCACTTCTTTACGGAGACGGAATCATTACCCCTGCGATTTCAGTCTTGAGTGCCGTGGAGGGCCTCGAAGAAGTGTCTCCCTCTTTTGCTTCGTGGGTGCTCCCCATAGCCATCGTTATTTTGCTTGGCTTGTTCATGGTGCAGAGCCGCGGCACAGGAACTGTTGGCAAAGTATTCGGACCAATCATGATGGTGTGGTTCGCCACATTGGCCCTTTTGGGTTTGTCAAAAATTATTCCAGAACCCGGAATAATCAGTTCAGTTAACCCCATCTATGCAATTCGTTATTTCACACATGAATCTGGCAAAGCGTTCTTGTCGCTTGGTTCTATCTTTTTGGTCGTTACTGGTGGCGAGGCTTTATACGCCGACATGGGCCACTTTGGTCGCCGCCCCATCACCCTTGGTTGGTACGCAATGGTGTTGCCGTCTTTGCTGTTGAACTATTGGGGTCAAGGTGCTTTTCTTTTAGCTCATCCAGAAGACATTGAAAGCGTCTTTTTCCGCATGGCACCAGAGCAACTTCTCATTCCACTTGTTCTCCTTGCCACGTGTGCAACTGTCATTGCATCACAAGCCTTAATTTCTGGTGTGTTCTCTCTCACGGCTCAGGCCGTACAACTTGATTACCTGCCGCGAATTCAAATTCGCCACACGTCTCAGAGCCATTCCGGCCAGATCTATGTTCCCCTCGTCAACTGGGGTCTCATGATTGCCTGTATTGGGCTAGTCGTCGGGTTTCGTACCTCAAGCAACTTGGCTGCCGCGTATGGCATTGCAGTCACCATGACAATGGCCATCACAACTCTCATCTTTTTCCGAGTACTGACCGATCGCTGGAATTGGAGTCGTTTCCGTGCATTTGCAATTTGTACTCCACTCTTCATAATCGAACTCGGATTCCTCGGCGCAAACGTGGTCAAGATTCCGCACGGTGGTTGGTTCGCCCTTGCTGTCGGAATCATTCTGATGGTCCAGATGCAAACCTGGCGTCGCGGACGCATGCTTGTCGCTGATCGCATCCACCGCGGAGAACGACCCATTGAAGAAGTTCTCGATGAAACAGAGGACGTGAAACGCGTTTCTGGTACTGCTGTTTTCTTGTTCAAGGATCTTGGGAAAGCACCACCTGCGCTTGTGAACAATTTGAAGCACAACAAAGTTCTCCACAAATGCACCCTCATTGTTGCAATTGACACTGCAGAAGAACCTCGTGTTGCGCCATCGGATCGCGCCCACATCACCAAAGTTGCGCCTGGAGTTTTTCAAGTGCAACTTACGTTTGGTTTCATGGATGAACCAGATGTTCCGGTGGCTTTATCGACGTTGTCTCACTTTGGTCTTGAGTACGACGCAGACGATGTTACGTACTTCCTCGGGCACGAATCAATCGTGGCAGGTAAAGCACCGGGAATGAACCCACTGCAAGAGCACTTGTTCGTATGGCTTAATCGTGGCGCTGACAGTGCCGGTCGATTCTTCAACTTGCCGACTGACCGTGTCTTTGAAGTCGGATCACGCGTCGAAATTTAAAGAGCCAATTTGTCGGCAGGATATTTGTCGTACGACGCCTTGAACACACCTTGATGTAGCAGCACCGTAGCTACCAAAACCCCGGATACTGGATCAGTGATCGATGTGCGAGTCCAATAACTCTCGACACGACGACTTTGGCCTACGCCCACTATTTCGTGCACCAATTCATATTCAGCATCAACAAACAGCGGGCCGTTAATGACGCGGATCTCCAAGTCAATAAATAGACCGACCGCAGGGCCACGTACTTTGCCAACTCCACCGACTTTGTGTGCGAGAACACTGACCATTTCTGTAGGGATGACTGCTCGACCCCATGGCGATTGTGCAGCAGTATCAGATGCGTACCATGACGACGGTTCAGTAATCATCTGCAACTTGTCATTCAGAGAAAATGGATACAGATGACCGTTGCTTTCTGTAAACGACATTGATACTCGTTCCGGCGCACTCTTGTCCCCCACGCGCAGTTGATCAATGATGAACAACTCTCCCGGTTCTTTAATGGCACCGAGCCTGCGGTCTAGTTCTGTCTCTGGGTGATGTGGTCCAAGAGTCATGGTGCCAGACAACACAGATTTACCATCAGACGTAACAGCGCCAATGCGCGCCGATGTGGCCGATGTGCGAACTGCTGTCGCCTGCACTTCTTCGCCTTCTATCACCATGTTTTCGAAATGTGAACTGATGCAGCCGTGTTCAAACCATGCACTGCCCCACATGGCAACTCCCATCGGGTCAAACTGACTGAAGTGCGTTGGCCCTTCAATGGGTGCGCCAGGTAATCCCAACTTGTCGGCCGTGGCATCGTCATGCACGCTTGTGTGGCCGTCATATTCCTGATCAGCCAACATTTGGCGCGGGGCACGAAACGGGCCATTCAATGTCAGTTCATTATCAAAAGCGAAATTTCCCATGACTCATTGTCGCACCCAGCACTAAACGGCACCGAATTAGACGAAGTGCCGCAGACTCGTCGAAGTAATTTGGGTAGAAATTACTTTGCCTTTTGAGTCCTTGACCACAAATGAGTACCCCTTATTGAATACCGTGATGAACTTGTTACTACCCTTTTTGCCAGTCATTGATTTGAGCAACGTCAACTTGCCGTTTACTTTTCTATAAATCGTTATTTTTTGCCCCGTAACAAGCACCACTGTGATCGTGGCCTTCGTTACGTTCACGGTGGTCCGTACATAATTTTTCAAAACTGGTGTTGATGAGGAGGAATCAGAGGTGGACCCAGATGACGAACCAGATGACGAACTGGAGGGGGAACTGGAGGGGGAACTGGAGGAATTATTGTTCTGTGTGTACACCGCCAGACTCTGAGCCGCAAGCGTATTCTTCACTGAATATATCGGATTAGAAAATGTCATGTTCGGAACAGAGACAACTATTCCCTCCACAGGAACAGACACTGCTTCTGCTTTGAAGACTGGTGTTGTTGTCCCTTCCTTTGTTTCAGAACGTTGCACCGACATTTTCTCAGCTATCTGGGCCAATGTCGTGGTGCTTTTCCCATCTCCAAAACATTTAGTAGCGACATCTTTCGTAAAGAAGGTCTTTAATGAGCCGCTGTTCACCTCGCCAGAAAATTTCAAGTGTGGCGTATTGGTGATAGAAACTTTCAGTTCTGGAGAACTAGAACTGCCAGACGAACCACTTGGTGGGCTTCCAGACGGATCGCTATATGTACTGCCAGACGAACCACTCGGTGGGCTGGAGCAGTTCATCGAAATACTAAAACCATTGACACTGGCTCCCACCCACAATCCTTTTTGCCACAATTGTTGTTCGTTCAGAGCCGCAGTTGAATAATCTATGTGTTGAATTACAGTCGCCACATAATCAACATCGGCTTTCTCAAACGAACATTGTTCGAGGACACCCTTACATTCTGGATGTCGAGCAAGAACAGCTTGCTGACTATCAAAATTTAATTTTGCAATAGATGCAGCCTTTGTAACAATCACTGCGGCCCCGGAAGTCTCTGAATAACTAACCATGTCGGAATACCCTTGCGCCGACATATAAGTGTCACCAGCCTTCGCAGGCACCGTCACCTTAAACTGCAGACCGGAAGCGAGACCTGCGCTACCCATGTCAGCGGCCGTGCTTGTTCGAATAATAAACCAGTACCTGGCAGTATCCCGACACACACTCGTCTGCCACTGCGTACCGCTTGCTGATTGATACGTCGCACCACTGTCAGTCGAAAATTCAAGAGTGGGTTTTGTCCATGACCAACTACTAGTGCTGGCATCAATTCCCGTACAGCTTCCTGCATCGGCCGCACGAAGACCATCTCCCGCTGCAGCGACTGACGCCCTACCCTCTGCATAAACAGACGATGACGAGACGCAGACAACGGCACTAACGACAACCGCGGTAGTGCTTAACACTCGCGTCACACGTGATAAAAAATGATTCATCTCTCCCCCACTAATGACCGTAATCTCATCAAGTCGGTATTACTAGCAATTTGTGCCTAAGGTTTGGGATATGCCAATAGCTGGGATGACCGTCGTTGATTCACACGTGCATCTCCTACCAGGTCGCCTCGGGGAGAAAGTGCGTGCCTTTTTCGAGACAGGCGCGAGTTCCGCATTCACGCTCGCATACCCCAATGACCACCCGGTTGTCATTGAGACGTTGGCAAGCGAAGGCGTTGATGCCATTTGGACATTGCCCTATGCACATAAATCAGGAGTTGCTGAAGGACTCAACGCCGCATCAGCTGAAACTGTTGCGCAGTTCGCACAGTCGCCAGTGCGCGTTATCGGTGGCTTAACAATTCACCCAGCAGATGAGGACCCCGTAGACATAGTTCGTCATGCGGTAGATGTACTTGGACTACGAGTATTGAAATTGCATTGTTCGGTAGGCAACTTTGCAGTTGACGACGTGCGCCTGCAACCCGTGTTTGCGTTTGCATCAGAACGCCATCTGCCTGCGGTGGTGCACCTTGGCCATAATGTGAATGGCCGAACCGATGCTGAAGAACTTCCTGCAATTGGTGAAGTTGCTGATCAGTTTCCCGGGATGCCCTTGATATTGGCCCATTGCGGCCATCATGCAGCACCTGAAGCGATTGCGCTGATGGATTCACACCCATCGTTATACGCAGACCTAACCCCGGTCGTAACGGAGCACCAAACAATTACGGCAGAACACATCACGCGTCACCCCGACCGAATCCTGTTTGGTTCTGATTGCCCGAACACGACGCTCAGTGTTACTGCCTGCATTGCATGGCTAACAAACATGAACGTGCCACGTGACGTGCTCGAAAAAGTCTTAGGCGCTAACGCACTTCGCCTTACCGCCGCTGTATTGACTATTTAGGCAAACGTTCTGCCCGCAAAGCAGACCTGCGCACCTTGCCTGCATCATCTCGCAGCGCAAAGTCAACGTATTCGAAGGTGCGTGGCACTTTGTAGATCACAAGGCGTTCGCCGAGGAAGGTCTTCAAATCTGCTTCGCTAATTTCAGCGGGGTCAGCTTCCACAATTGCGTGAATTACGTTCCCCTTGTCTTCATCGGGAAATCCGATAACGGCACACGACTTGATGGCCGGGTGTTCTTGAATTGCAGATTCAATTTCTGCCGGGTAAATGTTTGCGCCGCCAGACAAAATCATGTCTGCTGCACGGTCTCCTAGATACAGATAACCATCGGCATCGAGATACCCCATGTCTCCGAGTGATTCCCAACCACCTTCCAACGTACGCGCAACTGCTCCGACATATTTGTAGGTAGGCGTGTCGCGCAAACTACGCAGCCAGACTTCGCCCATTTCTCCTGCAGGAAGTTCTGCTCCGTCTTCATTTGTGATCTTCACTGTGCCGGGAATTGTTTTTCCAACCGAACCGCGATGCGCCAACCATTCATGGCCCGTAATCACTGTTGCCGTTTGTCCTTCAGTACCTGCATACAGTTCGAAAATTCGCTCTGCACCCAACCAATCAATCCACTCTTGCTTTAACCATTCAGGGCATGGTTCTGCGAGGTGCCACACCACTTGCAAACTGGAAAGGTCAAACGACAGTCGTTCCTCTTCTGGCAGTCGAGTAATGCGCTTCATCATGGTGGGCACCATGTACAGCACTGTTCCCTTGTACTTTTGAATCGCTTCCAATGTTCCTATTGCATCGAAACGCGGCAACAGCACCACATGTAAGCCGTTCAGCCATGCCTGACAGCTCCATACAGCTGGACCGTTGTGATACAGCGGTCCCGGCATCACTAAACAGCCACCCTTTTGCATCATCAGTGGCAACGGCGCTTCTGGGTCAAGCGCTGCTGGGTCACCAGAAACAATGAGTTTTGGACGACCCGTGCTGCCACCAGATGTTGGAGCTTTCCACGCCTTTGATAACACATATGGAAGATGTGTCGCATCGGCATCTGGTGCACGAAAACCGGTTGGTACACATACTCGACCTGTGACGGAACCTTCTTCAACACCAATCACTGCTGATGAATTTGCCAGTTCAATAATTGCATCGAGTTCGCGTTGTGGAAGACGCGACGAGATGGGTTGCGGGGTTGCACCAAGTCGCCATGCAGCGATATATGCGATAAAGAAATCGATGCTATTCGGAACTGCAACTGTGACCATGTCGTCTTCACGAACGCCATGTTCGTGCAAATACACAGCGAGGTTGTACCCAGCCTGTAACAACTCAACTCGCGACATAGTGTCACCCGCACAGGTAATGGCCGAAGCGAGCGGCGCCTCAGCGGTGAGATCTTCTAGGCGTTGAATAAACGAAATCATGCAATGAGTTCTAGCCCATTACTATCGAGAAATCGCCACCGAAGAACTACAGCGCAAGAGACAGTATTGGGAGCGACACAAACGAAACAAGTGTGCCGACTCCGACCATAAAGGCAACCAGTTCTGCCGAGAGACCTGCACCAACCGCCACAACACCAGCAGTGACCATAGGTGGCGCAGCAGCTTGCAAGATTGACGTTGACCATGCGAGGTCATGTGGTGAACCAATTAACACAGATACGACATAGACAAGCCCCGGCAGTACCGCCATCTTTGATATCAAACCGAACAATGCAGGCACCTGAACGGAACGACTGACATTCAATGTGAAACGTAGACCCAATGTGCACATTGCAACTGGCGCAACTGTTTTCCCAACGCCATTGAGAATCGGATACACATCAGCAGGAAGATCGATAACTCGAAATACAAGACTTGCAAGCAGGGCTAGGAACGGCCCAAAGCGAGAGAGTCGATTCAGAATGGGTCGCCATCCGCTTTCACCAGCACCATATGTACTTGCAATAAAGGAACCCCACAATGCAAGACTGACAAACGTACCAACTTGGTCGTACGCGATTGCAGATGCCAGGTGATCAGTGCCCAACAAACTCTCGACCATGCCGAGACCGAGAAAACTCGTGTTGCCAAGAACTCCTACAAGCAGCAATGCTCCCGTGATAGATCGATTCCATTTCAATATCCGAGAAGTAGCAAGAACCGCAACGATTGAAACGAACATCACAGACCATGCCACTGCAATTGGGAGAACCACATCGGCATTAAATGAAACTGTGCTGATTTTTGCAATGATGACTGCCGGAAGTGCTACCTGCAGTACGTACTTGTCAGCCCATGCCGTCACCTGAATTGGAATTGGTCGAATGGTCTTGACAAGCCACCCCAGCAGAAAAGCACCAATGACAAGAGCAAGCACTTGAGAAAATCTACTAGCGAAGACCCTTTACGGTCATGATGATGGCAACCAAGAACACGACAGTGCTGACAATGTCAATAATTGCGACCGTTCGTGATTTCATTCCCACCATTCCTGACAACAACAGGTGTCGCGAAATTGGCCGGATTGCCAATAGCGCAATAACACCAATCTTTTGGGCACGTGGATTCCACAACAGAATTTTTCGTGACAAACGAGACTTCATTGCCAATTCACGACCATGACGACGCCCAAGATCAAACCAGTGCCAATCAGTAATTGACAAGCGAATTCCAATGAGCGCGACGAACAAGATGGGGTTCGTTCCACCAGCTGCGAGCAAGAGAAATGGAATACGCGGACTGAGTAGCGACAAGACCAGAGGAGCTTTGAACAAGGCCGGGCTGAGAACCGTTCCAATTCCGGAGACGATTGAGATGGCCGAAATCGGCCTCAGGGCGCGCTCGCCAACAATTGTGCTGATCAGGGGGTGGATCCTCACGAGCACAATGTTGTTATGCCGAAATTACAAGACGGCAGTGTTTAGGTTTGCGGTACATGACTATTAGGTGAACCCTCGACATGATGTGACAAGTGGCCGTGTGAGACAATGAGCCATGACTCCCCACAATGTCTCGTCACCCATTCTTGGAACCGTCTTCAAGATCTCCGTGAAACCAGGTGACACGGTGCGCGCAAACCGTGAAATCTTGATACTTGAATCAATGAAGATGGAACACCCCGTTGAAGCGGGAGTTGAAGGAACAATCACAGCAGTGCTGGTGGCCGAAGGCGACACCATTGCTGCTGGCCAAGTACTCGTTCACATCACCCCAGGCGTTATTGCTGACGTCACCGCGACTGAAGCCTCTGCTGAGACCGCAACGGGCGAACGTGCCGACCTTGCTCGATACCGCGACCGTAGGCACCTCACCACTGATGAAGCTCGCCCAGAAGCGGTGGCACGTCGTGCCTCTAAGGGACAGCGCACTGCACGCGCCAACATTGCAGACCTTGTTGATGATGGTTCATTTGTTGAATACGGATCATTTGCCGTAGCTGCACAACGTCAACGCAGAACTCTTGACGACCTGATTCGCAACACACCTGGCGATGGCCTTGTCGGCGGTCTCGCAACCGTAAACGGCGCACTGTTCGATGAAGATGCATCGCGAGTAGCTGTGGCGTCATACGACTACACGGTTCTAGCTGGCACACAGGGCTCGTTGAACCACAAAAAGAAAGACCGACTATTTGCGGTCGCTGAACAATTGCGTTTGCCTTTCATCTTGTTCGCAGAAGGTGGCGGAGGTCGCCCTGGTGATACCGATTCCCCTGGTGTTGCAGGTCTTGACTGCCTCGCCTTTGCGTACTTTGCTCAATTGTCAGGCCTTGTACCCATCGTTGGCATTACGTCGGGCTATTGCTTCGCAGGTAACGCCGCATTGCTCGGATGCTGTGACGTGATTATCGCTACAGAGAATTCAAATATCGGTATGGCCGGCCCCGCCATGATCGAAGGAGGCGGACTCGGGTCAGTGAAGCCAACAGATATTGGCGACATCAATGTGCAAACTGCAAATGGTGTTGTTGACATTCGCGTTGCAAACGAAGAAGAAGCGGTGGCTGCAGCCAAGCAGTACTTGTCGTACTTTCAGGGTCCATTGTCAACGTGGACCAGACACCCCGATGACGTAATGCGTGGCTTGATTCCTGAACAGCGCACACGCGTCTATGACGTACGTACCGTGATTGATGCTTTAGCTGATATCGGAACAGCACTTGAGTTGCGACCCACTTTCGGCATCGGCATTCTGACTGTGTTCATGCGCGTTGAAGGTCGCGTCATTGGCGTCATCGCCAACAACCCAGCCCACCTTGGTGGCGCAATTGATTCTGATTCCTCAGATAAGGCGTCGCGGTTCATCCAACTGTGTGATGCATATGACATTCCGATTATCAGCTTGTGCGACACACCGGGTTTCATGGTCGGGCCAGATGCAGAACAGACTGCTCAGGTTCGTCATTTTGGCCGCATGTTCGTTACCGCTGCAAGCATCACGGTGCCATGGATCACCATCGTGTTACGTAAGGGGTACGGGCTTGGCGCGCAAGCAATGGCAGGTGGCAGTTTCCATGCAAACACCATGACAGTTTCATGGCCAACTGGCGAGTTTGGCGGAATGGGCCTTGAAGGAGCAGTGCGACTTGGGTACCGCAAAGAACTTGAAGCAATTACTGACGATGCAGAACGTGCGGCGCTTGAAGCAAAGTTGATAGCAAGCGCTTACGAACGAGGCAACGCGTTGAACATGGCGAGCCATGTGGAGATTGACGATGTAATTGACCCAGCGGAGACTCGTGCACGCATCTTGTCGATTATTGGCAGAGATACATCATGGCGTCAGCGCACAGGCAAGAAACGTCCAATGGTTGATACCTGGTAATTAGAACGCAGCGAGGCCGTCGCGCAGTTGTTGTGCGAACTCTTCGTCTGTAATCAGGTATGCATCAACTGCAATCTTTTCGTGAATTGCTGCAGCATTAGCTCTACCGACAACTGTGCCTCCCAAGGCTGTGAGCAATGCACTTGTTGCTTCCACAACACGAGCACCACCACCAGGTCCGGGTGTTGCGCCAATCACCATGGAGCGCTTGCCAATGATTGGACCCTTCATAAACGGACGTGATGCCCAGTCGATGAGGTTCTTTGTTGCTCCTGAGTACGAACCGCTGTATTCAGGGCCAGCAATGATCACGCCATCAGCTTCAGCGATGGCCGCACGCAGGGCCTCAACTATTGGTGGCACCGTGTCGGCGTCGAGATCTTGGTTGTACATCGGCAGTTCAGCAATATCGAATAGTGCGATGTTGGTACCTTCAGGTGCAAGAGCCGGAAGGGCCTTCAGAATGCGGGTATTGAACGAATCGGCCCGTAGCGAACCTGAGAAAGCAATAAGAGTTGTCATTGCCGATTGACGCTACGGACACCATGCTCCGTATCCCACATAGTGACTATGAGATCTTCACCACGAACTTCCACAAGGTGCATTGAGGAAATATCAACTTCGTAAAAGACACCATTCTCCGTCTCCGGCGTCTCGGGCCGCCAAGCCAGGACTCGCTCTGGCGCTAGTGAGCGTGCAAGCCCAGAAATGACAGCGTCTCCCCCTTCAAGTGATTCCAACAGTGGGGCTGAATGGAGAGAGATCCGATGGTCTCGTTCAATATCAATTCCCTTGCGTGACGAAGGCATGCAGCCAAACCACAAGATCTCTTCGTTATGCATGACGTTGATTCCACTGAGTCGAGGGGCGCCATCACGATTCAATGTGCCGAGGACATGATGAGGGTGCCCCATGAATCGAGCAAGAATTGCTGCCGCAACGTCTGGCGCCTGTGTTTCAACTTCTGCCCATGTAGCCATCGGTTTCCACGATACAGGCGTTGGCGTGGAACAATGATGATGTGACTATCTCACCTATTTTCGACCCGTCCGCATGGCGCGAAGTGCCTGGCTTTTCGTTCACCGACATCACGTATCACCGCGCCGTAGACCAAGGCACCGTGCGAGTTGCTTTCAACCGCCCTGAAGTGCGTAACGCGTTTCGTCCACACACGGTTGACGAGTTGTACACAGCACTTGACCACGCACGCATGACTACTGATGTTGGCTGCGTGTTGCTCACTGGCAACGGACCATCACCGAAAGACGGTGGTTGGGCATTTTGCAGCGGTGGCGACCAACGCATTCGCGGCAAAGACGGCTACAAGTACGCAGACGGCGACACACAAGACACGGTTGATCGTGGACGTTCTGGTCGCTTGCATATTTTGGAAGTACAACGCCTTATTCGATTCATGCCAAAAGTTGTCATCAGTGTTGTGCCTGGATGGGCAGCCGGTGGTGGACACAGTTTGCATGTGGTGTCGGACCTCACACTTGCCAGCCGCGAACATGCTCGCTTCAAGCAAACAGACGCAGACGTTGCGTCATTCGACGGCGGTTACGGCTCTGCATACCTTGCAAAAATGGTCGGCCAAAAGTTTGCTCGCGAGATCTTCTTTCTTGGACGTGAATACTCAGCAGACGACATGAAGGCCATGGGAGCCGTGAACGAAGTAGTGGCACATGCTGATCTTGAAAAGGTTGCTCTCGAGTGGGCAAAAGAAATAAACGGTAAGAGCCCAACAGCACAACGCATGTTGAAGTTTGCATTCAACCTTGTCGATGACGGCCTTGTTGGCCAGCAAATCTTTGCTGGTGAGGCAACTCGCCTTGCATACGGCACGGATGAAGCAGACGAAGGTCGTGAATCATTCCTGGAAAAGCGCTCACCTGACTGGTCGCCGTTCCCGTGGTACTACTGATTCACATCTTCCGATGATTATTCATGTCACTGATGGGTCCGACCCGCGGTTAGATCCGTTTCGGTGGCGCGACAGACAATTAGCAAGCAGGCTTGATCGACTTGACGCAGTGGGCGCAGGCATGTTTGTTGCTGAAGGTGATTTGGTGGTGGAACGAGCAATCGAACTGCACTACGAAGCTGTGGCGCTGTTGTGTGATGAACCAACTGGCATTCGACTAGCCGAAACCGTTGACGAATCTGTTCAGGTGTTTATAGGTTCAGAACAATTGCGTGGTGACGTGACGGGCCTTGGTGTCCCCTTACGTGCCACCGGACTTTTTCGTCGGCCAGCCTTGGCTTCAGCACATGATGTCTTGTCGCGTGCAACCCGTGTTGTTGTGGCGGAAGAGATTGACAACCCCACAAACTTGGGGGCAATTGTGCGTAGTGCAGTTGCGCTCGGGTGGGATGCAATTGTGTTGTCGGCAGGGAGTGCAGACCCGCTAGCACGCAGGGCATTGCGTGTTTCTATGGGTTCAGGGCTTTCAGTTCCCTTCGTGCGGCTGCGCCACGACGAAAACGTGGGAGAGCTCTTGCAACAACACAACTACGTGTCGTATGCCATGACACCCGATGCTTCTGCAACATCTCTCTCGTTGACCACTGTTACGCGCGGACAAAAGACAGCACTACTTCTAGGCAGTGAACGTGATGGATTAGAACAAGTCACCATGACTGAGGCGACTCATGTTGTTCGCATACCAATGCACGGTGGCATTGATTCACTCAACGTGGGGGCAGCAGCAGCAATCGCCATGCATGCCCTTGGGCCTGATTCGCATCACACGTAACTAAACGTTGCGCATTGCCTCAGCTGCATTCACCATGTAGTGCGCGAGCTCAGTGGTGACATGTTCTCGATACGCCTCATCCACTTCAGGAATGGTCTTTTCAATTGCCGACGCCATATGCATCAGCCAATGGTCGCGTTCGAGAGCTCCGATCACGAACGGAGCGTGACGCATACGAAGTCGTGGGTGTCCCCGTTCCTGCATGTACGTATCAGGGCCTCCCCAATACTGAATGAGGAATAGCGCGAGGCGCTCACGTGCTGCAGAGGTCTCGCTTCCTTCTGGATACAGCGGCAACAACACTTGATCAGTTTCTATGCCATCGTAAAAAGCATCTACGAGGTGAATAAAGAAGTCGGGCCCAGCAATTTCAAACAGAGACTTCTCGCCCGAGGCATCAGACATAAGTTAGAAAAACTCTGGCTCTTCCCAACCAGGGAAAATATCTGGAAGCCCACCGCTGACTTTGTCGGGGTACACAGCAGCCCGCTTTTCAAGGAAACTGACGACGCCTTCTTTTGAGTCGGCGCTACGACCACGTTGTTGAATGCCACGCGAATCCGCACGATGCGCTTCCATCGGATGAGATGCACCCAGCATGTGCCACAACATTTTTCGTGACATTGCAACAGATACAGGCGCAGTGTTGTCTGCAATTTCACGAGCGATAGCGATTGCGGCAGCCATGAGATCATCTGATGTATGAACACTGCGCACTAAACCGCCAGCCAATGCTTCAGACGCTGGAAAGACTCGGCCAGTAAACACCCACTCTGTTGCTTGTGAGATTCCGACGAGGCGTGGCAAGAAGTATGACGAGCATGCTTCTGGCACAATTCCACGCTTCGCAAACACAAACCCAAACTTGGCAGTGTCACTTGCAAGTCGGAAGTCCATCGGCAGGGTCATGGTGACACCAACACCGACAGCTGCACCATTGATAACGCCAATAACAGGCTTCAGGCTTTCGTAGATGCGCAACGAAACAAGTCCGCCACCATCGCGAGGAACGCCTTGCTTTGTCTGCACATCACTGCCGCCCTTAGCGAAAGTGTCTCCACCAGAAGACAAATCAGCGCCAGCACAAAACGCACGACCAGCGCCTGTGAAGATCACAACTTTGACATCGTCATCAGCATCGGTGATGTCTAATGCCGCGATAATTTCGTACATCATGCGCCCAGTGAACGCATTCAATTTGTCTGGTCGATTCAAAGTAATTGTGGCAATGCCGTCAGATACGTCGAAGAGAATGTCTTGAAAATCCATACCACGACCCTAGCGATACGGGCTGATTTGTCTGTAGTTCGACTAGACGTCGAGGAACTTGCTGGAGGCGACTCCAGAACCAACGCCGCCAGCTGTTGCACCAATGATTAATAATGCAATCATGACGCCGTTCAAATATGAATCAGGTACCACTAGCGAACTAACGCCAGTTCCGGCTTTGAAACCAGCAACTCCAGAAGTCCACGCACTGTTCAGTGTCCACAAACCAACGCAAGAGAAAATGGCACCCACGAGTCCCTGAATAAGGCCTTCCAAAATGAACGGCACTCGAATGAACCAGTCAGTGGCACCCACCAGCTTCATCACTTCAATCTCGCGGCGTCGAGCAAAGATTGCGGTGCGGATTGTATTCCAAATCAGGATGACAGCAACTGCAAGCAAAACTAAGGACATTGCAATGGTGACTGTGCGAACGAATCCGGACAATGTGGATATGACATCGAACTCATCTTCGGCAAGTGATACTCCGGCAACTCCCGGAAGAGTTCGGTATTGGTCGGCAAGGCTGCGCACCAATTCGGGGTCAGTCGTTTTCGGTACGACTTTGAACTGGGATGGGATGGTTTCTATCGACAACAGACTCAATGTTGTGGCATCACCCGCAAACACACGCTTTGCCTCTTCAAAACTTCCGGCTTTGTCGAGATATGTAAGTTTGGGCACATCAATGATGTTCGGTTGAGACTTCAGGTTCTGCTCGACAAACTTCAAAGCTTCAGGAGTCACGTCAGGACGAACAAACACGATCATTCCAACGTCCCCGCGCCACTGCACGAGCAAATTGTCAAATGCACGCTGCATAAGGAACGTTGCACCAACGAGCAGCAGCGAAACAGCAGAAGTGATGACTGCCGCTACCGACAACGTGATGTTGCGGCGGAAACTAGCGATTGTCTCACGAAAGGCGTAGGAGATGCGCTGAATCATTCGTAGACCCCGCGCTCTTGGTCGCGCACAATGACACCGCGGTCAAGCTGAATCACTCGCTTACGCATTGCGTTGACGACGCGATGGTCATGAGTTGCCATCACAACCGTGGTACCTGTGCCGTTGATTGCTTCAAGGAGCGCCATGATGCCTTCACCCGTTGATGGGTCGAGGTTTCCGGTGGGCTCATCTGCCAACAAAATGAGTGGGCGGTTTACGAATGCGCGCGCAATGGAGACTCTTTGCTGCTCTCCACCCGAGAGTTGATGAGGCAGTCGATCTTGTTTGTCGCCAAGACCCACGAGCTCAAGAACTTGTGGAACTTGCTGGGCAATGATGTGACGTGGCTTGCCGATGACTTCTAGGGCGAACGCAACATTTTCGAACACGCTTTTATTTGGCAACAACTTGTAGTCCTGGAACACGTTGCCCATCGTGCGACGCAAAAATGGAATCTGACTATTTGCCATCTCGTTGATATTGCGACCAGCCACCCACACGTTGCCGCGCTCAGGACGTTCCTGGCGATTCATCAGACGAAGAAGTGTTGATTTACCCGAACCGGATGGACCAACAAGGAACACAAATTCACCCTTTGGAATATCAAAGGATGCATCGCGTAGGGCCGGAACATCGGAGCCGTAGACCTTGGAGACATTTTCGAGACGAATCATGAAGAGACCCAACCTAGCAATGCACGACTACCCCGCGAGGGCGGGCACGAAAGCCATACAGGCATTACTCTGCCTGCCCCCTGCGCCAACGCAAGAAGCCCTCCATAAAGGAATCAAGGTCGCCATCAAGCACTGCAGCCACATTGCCGGATTCCACTTCTGTTCGAATGTCTTTCACCATCTGATACGGCTGAAGAACGTATGAACGAATCTGACTCCCCCAACCCACCTGTGCAGGCTTGCCTGCAATGCGATCTTTTTCGTCCTGATGTTCTTCTTCGATCTTGGCAACGATCATGGCCTTGAGCCGCGTCAATGCTTTTTCACGGTTTTGTAACTGGCTACGTTCTTCTTGGCTGGTCGCTACGGCACCTGTTGGCTCATGAATAAGGCGCACCGCCGATGATGTCTTGTTGACATGCTGGCCTCCAGCACCCGATGCACGGAACACTTCCATACGTATTTCTGATTCGTTCACTTCAAGATCTGGGGCATCCATTACGGGCCACACCTGAACACTTGCAAAACTAGTTTGGCGACGACCCTGGTTATCAAACGGGCTAATACGAACTAAGCGATGAGTTCCTCGCTCAGACGTCATGAGGCCGTATGCATAACGGCCCTTAATAGTGAATTCAGCAGACATGATGCCCGCTTCAGTGCCGGGACTGACATCGTCAACATCAACAACAAAACCTTTACGTTCTGCCCACCGTGTGAACATGCGCATCAACAGTTCTGCCCAGTCCTGAGCATCGACACCACCGTCTTTGGCATTTATTTGCACGATGGCATCTGCATCATCATGTTCACCTGTAAACAAACTGCGCATTTCCAAAATGCCAAGTTCAGCAGACACGTGTGCAATACCTGCAGCGATATCGACTTCTTGCGATGCGTCATCTATTTCACGAGCCATTTCATGAAGAAGATTGAGATCTTCAAGTTCAGCACGCATGACCTCGTATGCATCAAGGTCGGCACGCAGGTTCGAATACTCTCCCGTCACACGCTTGGCGACATCTTGGTCATCCCACAAGTCGGGCCGTGATACTTCGATTTCGAGTTCAGTAATACGCGCACGTGTTTGGTCAATGTGCAAATACTCATGCGACTCAGCAATACGCGTTGCTAGTTCGCGAAGGTCGGAAGTGAAATCACGCATGACGAATTATTGCTCGGAATTGGGCAGTCAGGCGGCAGCGCCGTGGCACATTTTGTATTTTTTGCCAGAGTTACACGGACATGGCGAGTTACGTGGGGTGTTAGACCAGTCACTTGCATCTTTCACGATGGGCTTGCGTACTTCTTCTTCTGGAGCGGCCAGCAGCGAATGGTCAACATCGTCACTAACTAGAGCCGCAGCCGTAAAGCCATCGGTGGCCACGTTGTCGCTACTTGTCTCGGTGAGATTTTGCACCCGAAGAACTGGTTGTTCTTCATTGACCACTTGTACGTGCATGACATAACGAACAAAGTCTTGAGCAATTCCGGTCATCATCTGACCGAACATCTCGTACCCCTCACGCTGCCATTCAGTAAGAGGATCTTTTTGGCCCATGGCGCGCAAGTTGATGCCCTCTTGCAGGTAATCCATTTCCTCGAGATGTTCGCGCCACCGTTGATCAATGATGCTGAGCATGACTTGGCGTTCAATCTGACGCAAGGTCTCTGAACCCAACTCTTCTTCTCGGATTTGATAATGCTTGTTCGCATCGGCCATCACGAGGTCGTAAATGGCATCAGTACCAAAACATTGCTCGATTTGGGCTGCGGTAATGGTTGCAGGCCAGTAGCCAGACAATTCCAGCTCCAAACCATCGACATCCCATTCATCACTTGCCTCTGAGACACAATGAGTTTCAATCAAAGAGTCAACGGCCTCAGCCAGATATTCCAAAGCAGCCACTTTAAGATCTGCACCAGACAAAATCTGATCGCGGCGCATGTAAATAACTTTGCGCTGCTCGTTCATCACTTCGTCGTATTTCAGGACGTTCTTACGAATTTCACCGTTGCGCTGCTCAACAGTCGTTTGCGCACGCTCGATGGCCTTAGTAACCATCTTTGCTTCAATGGCTTCGTCATCTGGCAATGCACGACCCATGACCCAACTAAGGGCACCGGTAGCGAAGAGGCGCATGAGTTCGTCATCAAGGCTGAGATAAAAACGACTTGCCCCAGGGTCGCCCTGACGTCCCGCACGACCACGCAACTGGTTATCAATACGACGACTGTCGTGGCGTTCAGTTCCGAGAACATAGAGGCCGCCAATAGCGCGAACTTTATTGCCCTCTTCGAGGCACTGCGCTTTCTGCAATGGCAGCAATTCGTCGTAACGAGCTTGAGCAGCGGCGCGAGCAGCCTGGAATTCTTCGGGCATTTCAGAAATCGGAACTGGCAATGCGAAATCATCAACCAAAAGGTCTGGGCTTACGCCTTCTGATAGCACTTGTTGACGTGCAAGAAGTTCTGGGTTTCCGCCAAGCAAAATGTCGACGCCTCGTCCTGCCATGTTTGTTGCAACCGTGACTGCCCCAAGGCGTCCTGCTTGGGCAACAATGAGTGCTTCACGTGTGTGCTGCTTTGCGTTCAGAATCTCATGCTTGATGCCACGCTTGGTGAGCTCGCGCGAGAGATGCTCGCTCTTTTCCACGCTGATTGTTCCGACAAGAATTGGCTGGCCTTTTCCATTGCGAGTGACAATGTCTTCAACGACGGCACGGAATTTAGAATCTTCTGACTTGAAAATGAGGTCAGCTTCATCGTCGCGCACAACATTGCGGTTTGTCGGAATAGGCACCACATGAAGGCTGTACGTATTTACCAATTCAGCTGCTTCTGTCTGTGCAGTACCGGTCATACCTGAGAGTTTGTTGTACATACGGAAGTAGTTCTGCAAAGTAATTGTCGCAAGAGTTTGGTTCTCTTCGTTGATGCGCACGCCTTCTTTGGCTTCCACAGCTTGGTGAATACCTTCACTCCAACGACGGCCTTCCAAAATGCGGCCCGTGAACTCATCGACGATCTTTACGTCGCCAGCATCAACGATGTAATCCTTGTCGCGGCGGTACAACTCTTTGGCCTTGAGCGCAACAGAGAGTTGATGCACCAGGTTCTGCTGCACTGCGTCGTACAAGTTGTCAAGACCAAGTTCTTTTTCAACTTTTTCAATACCAAGTTCTGTAGGAACAACGATGCGCTTGTCTTCTTCTACTTCGTAGTCAAGATCACGCTGCAAGGTACGAACAATGGATGCAAACTTGTAATACATGGCAGCAGCATCGGCAATGCGGCCCGAAATAATGAGCGGTGTACGCGCTTCGTCAATAAGGATGCTGTCCACTTCGTCAACAATGGCAAAATTATGACCTCGCTGAACCTTGTCATCAAGCGAACCGGCCATGTTGTCGCGCAAATAATCAAAACCGAATTCGTTATTGGTTCCGTACGTAATATCGCATGCGTAGTCAATGCGCTTTTCAGCTGGAGATTCACGACGTCCGGGAATTACTAGTCCAACGTTGAGTCCCATGAACTGATGAATGCGTCCCATCCATTCAGCGTGAAAGCGTGCCAAGTAATCGTTGACCGTGATGACATGCACGCCATCGCCAGACAAGCCATTGAGATACGCAGGCAAAGTAGACACAAGTGTCTTTCCTTCACCAGTTTTCATTTCTGCAACCCAACCAAAGTGAAGCGCAGCTCCACCCATCAGCTGGACATCGAAATGGCGTTGTCCAATGACGCGACTAGATGCCTCGCGTACCACGGCAAATGATTCAATGAGAAGGTCTTCGAGCGATTCGCCGCGATCGAGACGAGATCTGAATTCACCAGTCTTTGCTTGGAGAGCCGAATCAGACAATGCAGCCATTTCCGATTCAAGAGCATTGATGTCGGGAACGAGACCTTGGAGGGCTTTTACTCGCTTGCCGTCGCCGGCTCGAAGGACGCGGTCGAGAACTTTCATGCAGTTTCCAATCCTACCTGCGCCCTTTGCCAGAGCCAGTTCGCCGGACGACCCGGAACCCAGCAATACTTGACGCTCATATGACCTCCAGAGCAGTTGACACAGTAATTTTTGACCTCGGAGGGGTGATTATGCGCAATGGCGGACCCCGCGACTTCACGAGGCGCTACCCCGACCATGACCCTGCCGTGGTGGCTGAAATTGTGATGGGTCCCCATCACCTAGATACAGACCATCAGTGGCACCGAGTAGAACGCGGTGAGATCTCGCTTGATGAGTGCCGTGCGATTACGAAACAGAAACTGGACGATGCAGGCATTGTCGCAACTGTGCCTGCCAACGCTCCAGCATCGAATGCCAACCCCTTTAACTTTCAACTCAACGGTGACATGGTCTCATTCATTCATGATCTGAAGTCAGCTGGAATACCGATTGGAATTCTGACAAACAATGTGAGGGAATTTCGGCCGATGTGGTGGCCGCTCATGGACTACGAAAACATATTTGACACCATTGTCGATAGCCACGAGGTGCAGATTCGCAAGCCGAACCCAGCCATTTACGAACTCACAATGGCACGACTCAATGCCACGCCGACTCGAACTGCATTCCTTGACGACTTGCTTGCAAACGTGCACGCCGCCAACGCACTTGGCATGCACGGCGTTCATGTGGAAGAGGACTCAGCTAGCGCCATAGCGACAGCTCGTGTGCTGACAGGGCTGTCCTAGTCGCTCTCCATCAACCCCAGAGGCTCCCTCTAAGTAAATTAGGCAACTGTTACTGTTTCTAGGTAATGAAGCGCTACTCCGCCAGCCTCCTCGACCCAGCGGGTACGCGACATGTCGAATTGCGAGTGCGCACGAAAGCAACATGGGGGTCAGACGCCTCCACTGTCACGGTTCGCTCAAGAGTTCGCACCGAGGCATCAAATTTCACCCCTGTTGCACTGCATCTACGCGCAGACGCCATGCGGTCAATTCCCACTGGTTCTGTCACTGCCCAACTCACTCCCTCGCTTCATGAAGTCACATTTACTGTCTCCTCATCTGGTGAGTGGAGCACATCCTCATTCGCGGTTACGCGCAGTCGAGGAGATAAAAACGTAGTCACGCACGCACTTCTTGCTGGGCGCGCGATGACATCAACCACTGTCAATCGCAAGGTGTATGTCTCGGTGTCCACAATGGTTGCGACACTGCTTCTGTTATTCGGCTCGCTTGCAGTGTCCAAATCTGCAAGCGATGGAACTGTTTTTGCTGATCAAGTAACAGTCGCACCACTTCAAACGACCGACTCAACAATTGCTGCTGCAGAAACGACTATTCCAGTCACCACAATTGCTACTCCCACTCAAAAATTCTCAGCGTTGCCGGCGAAGTCCGAGTTCCCTGCGATGGAATCCACAATGGAAGACGAACTTCTCGCTGATATTCCGAATGACGGCAAAACATGGATAGTGATTCCTCGCCTCCACCTGCGGATGCAAATTGTTAGTGGCATTAGTGACGATCGTCTTGCTCTTGGTGTCGGCTGGTACAAAGTAAGTCAAAAGCCTGGAACAAAGGGGAATATCGGGCTTGCTGGACATCGCACTACATTTCCAGCACCCTTCTTTTTCCTTGACAAAATGCGCGTTGCCGATTCTGTAATTCTGATTGTGGGTAACGAACTTCACCGGTACTTGGTAAAGGGAAATGAATCGGGCGAACCGTATGACGTTGTCCAGCCAAGCGCCATCGGAGTTTTGTCATATCTCGGTTACGACTCTGTGACGTTGACAACTTGCACACCAATTGGAACAGCAAATCAGCGCCTCGTTGTTCACGCCAAGCTGATGAAGCGCTCTCCATTTGAACGAAAGGATTGACATGTCTGACGATGTTTCAACTACAAGCAGCGACACCGCCGAAATAGCACGTGAATCCATAATGTCAAAGATGGTCAGCCCTCAACGTGGCATTGTTCTTCCTGACCTCAAGTCACGTCGTCGCAAGTACAAAGCGGCAGATGTTGAACAAGCATTTCGTGACATCGCAGCCCAAGTTGACGACTACCAAACGACGGTCACTCAGGAAATCTTACAACTCCTGGCTCTCCTCATCACTGAAGTTCACCGCGAGACCACAACGCAACGCCAGGTAGCAGAAGCCGAAATCTCTGAGATGCGTGAAGAAATCAAGCGAGAGGGAGCATTGATTATTTCCAATGCTCAGCGGGAAGCCATGTCACTTGACCACAAGATGGAAGAAATTCGCCGCCTTGCGGCTGAAGTAACCAACGTCGCCAACAACACTCCCGCATAAGTCTTCACACTGTGCGCGATGGCGCAACACATACGACTGAGATCGCACCAACCGCAACAAGCGCTTGAGTTGCTGCCCGAAACGTGGCACCGGTAGTGACCACATCATCGATGATTAACACATTGCGATGACGACGTAGAGGCCGCGCAACAAACTCCGGGGAAATCAATCTTTCATCACGATCTAACCCTGTTTGAGAAACCGTGTTGACGCGCCTCAACAGTCGTTTCACTGGTAACGCCAACATCACACCAGCGTGTCGAGCAATGAGTTCTGCGTGGTCCATGCCGCGCTCGTGCTGATGACTCGCTGTTGTGGGAGCCCACGTCACAACGTCACAGTCGAAACAATCCCAAGCAATTGCTTCAACAACTATCTCTGCCAGCGCGCGCGCATTCGATCGTTTCCTGCCGTATTTCAGCCCCAGTACGAGCTCCCTTGTATGGCCCTCGTGAGGGTCAATCCCCAGTATGTGTATAGGAATCAATACTCCCGTGTTTGAACGCACAGCTTCAGTACGGTGTAGTTCCATGGCACAAGCTCCCCTTCGACCGCTGCGCGAACAATTCACTGAACGCCTAATCAGATGTGTGGCAGGGCTTGCATGCTTTGGCACCGGCATCGCATTCTTTGTGCGCTCTGAACTAGGTGTTCCGCCTTGGGATGTGTTTCACCAAGGAATTTCCCAGCACACCGGACTCGGACTTGGCACAGTCCTAATCATCGTCGCCTTCTTTGTGCTGCTGTTATGGATTCCGCTTCGCCTTCGACCAGGACTTGGAACATTGTTAAACGCAGTCGAAATCGGATTGGTTGAAAACTTTGCACAGGACTTAATCCCCCACAGTCACAACATGGTCATTCGCATCGCCTACATGGTGGCGGGTCTGTGCATTATTGCTGCCGGATCAGGTTTGTATATCGGCGCTGAGTTTGGATCTGGGCCGCGTGACGGCTTAATGCTTGGGCTCAATAAACGCTTCGGCATCAGTGTTCGCATTGCTCGCACCATTGTTGAAATCACCGTGATGATTGTTGGAATATTCCTTGGCGGGCACGTTGGTGTCGGCACGTTTGTTTTTGCACTTGGCATCGGCCCGATGGTGCAGGTCACGCTTCGACTATTCAAGATGTCGCGAAGTTCTCTTGATGCCGTAGCCGGCGAAGCCTCCGAGCAATAGGGCAATAAAAAAGGCCCCGGGTGAAACACCCGAGGCCTTTTTCAATACGTCTAGTTAGTAACGATAATTATCAGCCTTGAACGGACCTGAAGGGTTCATGTCCATGTATTCAGCTTGTCCATCGGTGAGTTGAGTAAGTGTCACACCCAATGCGTCAAGGTGCGCGAACGCAACTTTCTCATCAAGATGTTTTGGCAACACGTACACACCAAGTGGGTATGCCTTCAAGTTGGTGAACAACTCAATCTGGGCAAGAACTTGGTTTGTGAACGAGCAGCTCATTACGAACGATGGATGTCCAGTTGCACAACCGAGGTTGACAAGTCGACCTTCAGCCAACACGATCACTGCGTGACCGTCTGGGAATGTCCACAGGTCGGTACCGGCCTTCAATTCGTCACGAGTAGCACCGCTACGAGCAAGACCAGCCATGTCGATTTCATTGTCGAAGTGGCCAATATTGCACACGATTGCGTTGTGCTTCATTCCAGCCATGTGCTCGGCAGTGATGATTGCTTCGTTGCCAGTTGCAGTAACGAAAATGTCTGCTTCAGCTAGAGCGGATTCGGTGGTGTTGACTTCATAACCCTCCATCGCTGCCTGCAAGGCGTTGATTGGGTCAATTTCAGTAACGATGACGCGCGCGCCTTGGCCGCGAAGGCTTTGTGCACAACCCTTACCAACATCGCCGTAGCCGCATACAACTGCAAGCTTTCCAGCGATCATGACGTCAGTTGCGCGGTTGATTGCGTCAATGAGCGAGTGGCGACAACCGTAGAGGTTGTCGAACTTGCTCTTTGTCACGCTGTCGTTCACGTTGATTGCAGGAAACAGAAGTTCGTTTTTGTCGAACATCTTGTACAAACGCTTCACGCCTGTTGTGGTTTCTTCTGTAACACCCTTGATAGATGCTGCCATCTGAGTCCACTTTGCAGGATCAGTTTTTAGTGTGCGCTGCAAGAGACCAAGAATCAATGCAAGTTCTGGGTTTGATGCTGACGTTGGATCTGGCACTGCGCCAGCTTTCTCAAATTCGACACCCTTATGGATAAGAAGTGTTGCATCGCCGCCATCGTCAAGAATCATGTTCGGCAAATTGCCGTCTGGCCATGTCATCATCTGCTCGGTGCACCACCAATATTCCTCGAGGGTCTCACCCTTCCAAGCGAATACAGGAACACCTTGTGGATCTTTTTCGGTTCCGTGTGGACCTATTGCAACAGCTGCAGCTGCATGGTCTTGTGTAGAAAAAATATTGCAACTTGCCCAACGCACTTCTGCGCCAAGTTCAACAAGCGTCTCAATGAGAACTGCAGTCTGAATGGTCATATGCAATGAACCAGAGATACGTGCACCCTTCAAAGGTTTTGATGGGCCGTACTGTTTGCGCATCCAACGAAGGCCTGGCATTTCATGTTCAGCAAGGTGAATTTCCTTGCGACCAAATGGCGCAAGGCTGAGATCAGCGACGCGAAAATCACGACGATCGGCGAGAGAGGACATAGAGACTCCTTAAATGAGTTACATAATAAATCGAGGCTGGGGCCAACTGGCACCGCTCTGATCAGCCCGATTACGGATTCAGTGTACCTAAATCAGCGAGTAAAGGTGGGCTTTATGCCCTCAGCAGCGATGCGTGACTCAAGTCGCGCATGCTCTGCATCTGTCACCTGTGTGGATTCTTCAATCAGCATGACAGGGATGCCATCAATAACTGCATACGAGCGCTTCAGGCGTGGATTAAACAGAATGTTTTCTGACTCGATGTAAAACAATGGGCCCTTATCTTCTGGGCAAGCAAGGATGTCAAGAAGGGTGCGGTCAAGAGTCATGGGTTCATTCTTTCATTGTCAGACAGATGTCACAAGTGAGAGCACTTCGACCACGTGATCGTCGCATTCTGCTCTGGTTGTGGCCTCTAGGTTGAGGCGAAGCAGTGGCTCTGTGTTTGATGGGCGAAGGTTGAACCACCAATCACCACAATCAACTGTGAGGCCATCGACCCAATCTTGCGTATGGGCTTTGTATGCATCAGCTACAGCGGACATGACAATTTGTGCGTCAGAGACGCTGGTGTTGATCTCGCCGCTCGCTTCATATCGTTCGAACGGTTGGCGCAATTGCGATAATGGCATTTTGGCGCGTGATAGTTCTTGCAACATAAACATGGTGGCGATGATGCCAGAGTCTGCTCGGTAGTTATCAAGGAAGTAATAATGAGCCGAATGCTCTCCACCAAACACGGCACCCGTTTCTGCCATGACTTGCTTGATGTTGCTATGGCCGACTTGAGTGCGCACGGGCACTCCGCCACTTTCGCGAATTACTTCAGGGACAGAGCGTGAGCAAATGAGGTTGTGTAACACAGTGGCACCAGGGTTGTTGCGCAAGACCGCTGCGGCAAGAATTGCAGTGGTGGTAGAGCCGGATAATCCTCTGCCCTTTTCGTCTACTACGAACACTCTGTCGGCATCGCCATCAAAAGCAAGGCCGATATCAAAACCGCCACTAGTGACGCGGGCTTGAAGATCTCGTTGGTTTGCTGGCTGAATTGGATCAGCAGGATGATTCGGGAAACTGCCATCAAGTTCCGGGTACATCACTTCAAGCTGCATCATGGGAAGGCGTTCAAAAACAACGGGGACAATGAGCCCACCCATGCCATTGGCGGTGTCTGCAACAACTTTCATCGGCACAAGCGCATTGACATCAATGAACGAGACCACATGATCAGCAAACTCATCAAGCATGTTGCGTGTTGACACTGTTCCACGAACTGCTGCTGCACCAGGGCCAGAACCAGTAAGGACTGATTTTGCGGCATCACGAATTGTTGTGAGACCAGTATCGATTCCGACAGGTCGCGCACCAGACAAACAGAATTTTATTCCGTTGTATTCAGCCGGATTGTGCGAAGCCGTGAACATTGCTCCGGGCGCATCAAGCTTGCCTGCCGCAAAATACACAAGGTCAGTGCTAGCTAATCCAAGATCAAGAACATTGATGCCACGTGACGTGACGCCGCTAGCAAATGAAGCCGCAAGGGACTCCCCCGTGACTCGCATGTCTCGGGCAACGACAACCATCGGTGCGTTTACGAAATCTGCAAATGCAACTCCGAGAGCAAACGCCACTTCATCGTTCATTTCATTCGGGGTAGTGCCGCGAATGTCATACGCCTTGACGATGCGGTCAAGTACTGAAGGGTCTGTTTTCATCAATCTCTGAGACTATCGGCGGAAAGTTCGTCATTAGATTCGGATTCAATTCCGCTGTCGTTACGCGCTGGCATCGCCACACCGTAACGAAACCTTCTACGGAAGAGGAACACGGCCATCACAATTCCAAACAACGTAATGGCATAGGACGAACGATCCAGTTGTGACGGTTCGTACGACAGTGTCACATTCTTTTCTGTCGGCACGACGACCATCATGTTCGGTGCTGCGCGATACACACGCGATGCGCCGCGGACTTGCCAATTGGGAAAGTAACTGACTTTTACAAGAACTGGAACACCAATGCGATCAACAGTGAAGGACAGGGACTCTTGTTTGATTTTCACATCAGAGACGACAACGGGGTCAAGTGGAACGGCACTTATTTTTGAACCGTCTTTCGGTTTCATGATGTCAACTTGACGACCTGGACCACCGGGTACACCAACACTGCGCGTCGCGTCTGCTACAACGTCAATGCGTTGCCATGTATCAGGGCCGTGATCCACCGGCAATGCAGCCCATTCGTTCGTGTGCTGAAAATACGACGTACCAATTTCCAACCAGCGTTCACGCCTGTCTCCTGGTCGTTCATTCACCACAACAGGCTGTACTGACAACGGCTCAACAATCGCTGTATTAGCAATTTCATACAAATGCCATGGTCCCGATGTACCAACTTTTGCTAAGTCGGCTTGCTCATCGGCCTTTGCAATAGCTTCCGCTGTATATGCCATGTAATAACGAATACCCATCATGCGCATGTAGGCAACGCCCTTCACTGCATCATTGTTGTCGTAACGCAGTTCACGAACCGGATTACTGCTCTGTTTCGACAACGCCGCCGCTGATATGAAGTGATACGGGGTAGAACCAGCTGCTTCAAAGAAGAGCCCTTCCATAGAGCCGATGCATCCATCGGTCCAATATGGCAGCAACATCAGCGCCATCGTGGTGCCGTATTTATTGAGATCGCCACTATTTTCCCACAGCGCATGACCACAACCATGTGCAGGGTCATCTCCGAGTTTTTTCATTGCTAGCACAACACCGTTGTATTCATTGAAGGTTGTCTTGCCTTCATATCCCTCAAAGTTCCAACGAGACCAGCCGTCTGAAAAAGCTCGCTGGGCACGAAACGACACTGGGCCCCATCCATATGAAGTACCCGTCGCATTCGACTTCAACGATGCAAATGGCAAACTCTGATAACGCACTCCGAGAACAACAAGACAGAATGTGGCAACCAGCCACAACAACAAAGTTGATGTGTTCGTTGTCGGCGCTGCTGGCATTTGTAACGGATTTCGCTGCACAGCGATGGTACGGCGGAGAAAGAGACCAGCTTCATACACGCCGATAGCAGCCAACATGTAGCGCAACAAATACAAGAACGGCAAAATACGCGGGTTCCAGAGAAGCCCAATTACCGGTAGCCCACCTTGAGCGACTTTGACACCAATCATCAAAACGACGATGTACACACCCATCCATATGCCAAGGAACCGTCGACGATATATCGAACCGATAAATCCAATAATCGCAAGCGTCATCAACATGATGTCGAGCGTTGTATTCAGTGGGAAATACATAGCCCACATTGTCTTGAAAGATCCACCGCCTGGCTCTGAGCCGTACTTCATGTCGCTCATGAATGCATGTCCACCGAGAAACGGAATCACCCAGAAAGCAGAAAGGCAAAATGCACAACCTAAAGTTGTGATACCAAACTTCAAGCGCTGCCGATCAATGCGCATCAGCAGCATCAACACTGCTCCGCCAAAGACGAACAGCAGCACGATTCCGTGGCTGAGTGCAGATAGAGCAATAAACAACGCAGCCCAACCGCGGTGTTTGCCATCATCTAGACCACGCGCAAAAAACCCAAGACCCAAAATGGCAAAGGCCAATGCTATGGAGTGCGAGAACTCCCCCGCCATGGTGGAAGCGATGTTGCCACCATAAATAGTGAAGCTCTCATCAAAGAGAAACATGGTGGCACCAATAACCATTAATTCAGGTAATGGATACAGCAGTTTGCTGACGCGTCCCATGACGTACACGCACGTCGGAAACGCAACAAGACCGGCGGCAACAATAATTTTGAATGCAATTCCGTACGGCAATACGACATCCAATGCCACGATGGCTAGTGCTGGCACCACCATGTAAAAGCGATACACAGGTAGCCCGGCATACCAGTCCATGCTCCAACCTGTTAGTCGCCAATGAGGCAACAACACATCACGTAAGTACGCGGGCCCCCACACATGAGCGCCCATATCGCCACCCGTTGGCGTGTTGTTGCGCAAAATCAAATCAGGATGAAGAACTGACAACACCATCAGCGTTGCACCGAGCAACACTGCAGTGGTGCTCATTGACTTAAATGTGGCTGTCCATTCCTGTGCACGAACGGAAGGTCCAGTTGGTTCCTGCTGAATGTCGGAGGTGTTGATTTCGGTATTCATAATTCTCTACAGAAGCACTACAAGCGCAAGCCCTGTTGCGTTGAAGGCCATATGGGTGACAATGGACAGCCCTATTGTGCCAGTTGAGTGACGTGCCCACCCCAGCACCAATGCAAAGACAAAAAGACCAGGCAATTCCACTGGCTGCATGTGAATAGCTGCAAACAGCGCCGCAGTGACCACAATTCCGGCCGTACGGCCCCATGTCGCCACCAGACCGGGCTGAACCACACCGCGATACACGATTTCTTCCACGATGGGTGCCCCGACAATGACGACGAGACCAAGCAGAACAACCCAGCCCCCGTGCGCCACATCAACGAGATCAGATGCACGCTTTGACACTTCATCAAAGGAGAAGGCGTCCGGGAACAAACGCGCTAGCGGCCAGTTCACTGCGTTAACCAAAATAAGTTGACTCGCGATTCCCAATGGAATACCAACCACTACATCACGACGCAGAAGAGTCGCACCAATTGTTGAGCGGAAGTTTTTCCACTTCACGTGCAGAAACTGAGTTGTGGCGAAGAGATACACGCCCCACATTGCGGTTGCGCTGAGTGCCACATCAAGAGTGGACATGTCAGTACTTGAAGAGCCACCATTCCCTGTGACTACCAAGACGACAAGTGATGCAAAGTTTGCTAATACAAACGCAGCCAGCCAGAACAGCAGTACCTGGCTTGCTCGTGATTGACGCGATGCCATCTGATCCAAAATAATTACCCGGCGAGGCGGCCAGGGCTGTACACATGAACCCGCTGACGGCGATCTTCTAAGTGCCATCCGCAGGGAGCTGTCAGTCGATTCGCATGCTGGTCACACAGGTCATAGGAATGTGGGTCGCGCTCAGGGCTCAGGTCATCAAGCCAGACCAATGATCTCGCATATTGATACGTCAGCGTGACTGCGGCGGAATGCACACAGCCTTGTCGGGTGCATTGCCTAGCCATGACAGAAACGGTAGTCACCGTGGGCAACGAAATAGGCGATGCCGCAGGTACGAGGGCTGACGGCGCCCGTAGCATGAACAGATGAGCGATATCCCACCGCCCCCTCCACCATCACGCAACCCACAAGGCCGCAACCCCATGAAAGGTCTGCGCAACATCAAGCCCAGCACCGACGGCAAGCCGCCTGTGCCCAAATGGGCCATCTGGGCCATCGTTGCAGGTGTGGTGGTGCTTGCGTTTGGCAGCCAATTGTTTGCCACTCCAACTGGAGACAAACTTAGCTACACCGAATTCCTTGTACAGGTGAAAAATGGCGACGTCAAAAAGGTCACCATCAACAACTCCTCAAACATCATTTCCGGCACTCTTCAGTCGGGCACAAAATTCACAACAACCGGAGCAGTGAACCTCAGTGATGCCGACGAACAACTATTGAAGCAAATGGGAGTCGACTACGACTTCAAAACCCCACAAGCTAATTGGATCTCCAGCCTGTTGCCCATCGTTCTTCCTTTCGTCTTTGTCATTGCTTTTTTTATGTGGATGCAACGTCGCGCCATGGGGCAAGCCGGCAGCATCATGTCTGTTGGTAAGAGCAAGGCCAAGGCCTACCAGGCCGATAAACCATCAACCACCTTTTCCGACATCGCTGGATACGACGGCGTGAAGCTGGAAATTAAAGAAGTTGTTGACTTCTTGCGTAAGCCAGAACGTTTCAAAGAAATCGGAGCACGCGTTCCGAAAGGCATCTTGCTTGTTGGCCCTCCGGGAACAGGTAAGACACTCTTTGCTCGTGCCGTTGCTGGTGAAGCAGGCGTCGGATTCCTCTCTGTTACCGGCTCAGACTTCATGGAGATGTTTGTGGGCGTTGGTGCAAGCCGTGTTCGTGACCTCTTTGCACAAGCAAAGAAACTCGGCAAGGCAATTATTTTTATCGATGAAATAGATTCCATCGGACGTAAGCGTGGAGCAGGACTTGGTGGCGGTCACGATGAACGCGAACAAACACTGAACCAATTGCTGTCAGAGATGGACGGGTTTGAAGCCACCGAAGGCATTGTGATTCTTGCGGCAACAAACCGCCCCGATGTTCTCGATACTGCACTTCTTCGTCCCGGACGTTTCGACCGACAGATCATTGTCCCTCTTCCTGAATATGAAGAACGTCTTGCAATCTTGAAGGTTCACTCACGCGACAAGCGCATGGGAACAGAAGTCGATCTTGAAACCATGGCCCGCGCCACTCCCGGAATGAGCGGTGCTGATCTTGCAAACCTCGTAAACGAAGCAGCCCTCTTTGCTGTTCGTCGTGAGTCGCTTGCCATTGAACGCATAGATTTTGAAAATGCACGTGACCGTGTTGTTATGGGCGCACGCCGCGAATCATTGGTGTTAAACCCTGAAGAAAAGCGCGCAACTGCGTACCACGAAGGCGGCCATGCAGTATTGGCAACAGTGCTGCCCCACTCTGATCCTTTGCATAAAGTCACTATCCTTCCCCGCGGAATGGCTCTCGGTGTCACGTGGACATTGCCGGAAGAACGTCATACGTACTCGCGAGAATTCTTTGAAGATCTGATCTGTAAAGCAATGGGCGGACGTGTTGCTGAGAAGATTATTTTTGGTCATCTCAACAGCGGTGCAGCAAACGACCTTGAACAAGCAACCGGAATTGCGCGCCGTATGGTGCGCGAATGGGGCATGTCAGACAAGATCGGCCCAATGGCTTGGACTGGACAACAACAAGTGTTCTTGGGTGAAGATCTCATGACTAGTGGTCGCGAATACAGCGACTCAACAGCCCAACTTGTCGACGACGAAATTTCCCGCATCTTGCTCGAACAAGAAACACGCGCGCACGAAGTGTTAATGCGTCATCGCCGTGGACTTGAACTGGTTGCTGAAGCCTTACTTATTGAAGAAACTATCGACGGACCAACCGTAGGTCGTTTGGTGCAACAAGGACTTGATGCACCAGCAACAAGCGACGTACAGGCTTAGTGACTGTGCTGTTGACATGAACCAGGCGAACTGCCGGGTTCACGACATTCAGCTACTGCTGCCCATAAGTCTTGTGCTTTAACAGGCCCGAGGAATCCGGCTTTCACAACTCCCGCTGCATCTGCAACGACCAATGTTGGAACGGCTTCGATCTTGTAACGAGCATGCATCTGCGGTTCAGTGATGTAGTCAACTCGAACCACTGCAACATCATGTGACGATAAAACTTCTGCCTTTGTAGCCACGTCATTGCATGTGTCACATGTAGCTGACGTAAAGATAACCACAATCCATGGCGTCTCTGGCGATGCAAAATCGTTTCGATCAAGTTGCACTGGCAATTCGAATCCACCCTGTGTTGGAGCATCAATCTGGCGACGACGTAAGAACCATGAAACCACAAGAGCAATAATCATTGCGCCCACGACCGTGAGAATTCGTACCATTACCGAGACCTTATGGGAAGGGCTCCCACTATTCCGAAACCAACGAGACCATGACCACGTGTGGTACGCCGTTGCACAACCACAGGGACTGTTGCAGTAACTGTTACTTCCCCGTCTTTCACATCTGCAGGTACGTCAATACTGATCACCGATGCTGCACCAAGTGCCACATCAACAAGCAGAGGCAATTCCACATCGCCACCAGGACCACTCGCCGACACCGTAAACGTTCCATCCATTCCCGTTGTGTTCACAACTGACAAAGCATTTCGTGCACCATTAGACAATCCACTTGGAATTCGCCACTTCTGTGACACCAAGCCACCAGGAATTCCATTTGTGATGGCCGTGAAAGAACTTCCACCAACTCTTTGACTCAGTACATGTTCCACCACCACCGGAACATTATTCACAGCCGATACCACCATCGCAGAACGAAACGTTTACTTGCGCAGGAGAATCTGATGGATTAAACACCATCAACAATTCAGACACCATTGCGCCCGTACGACCAGACGTAAACCACCAGTCACGCAAAGCCATAGGAGTGCCCACAGTGGTGGAGTATCCAAGTCGGCCTGCACCCAGATAATGCTGAATACGTGATGCAATTATTTGACCCGTCGATGCCTTGACTTCAACTGCTAATCGCGCTTCGGTTTGAGCACCGGCATCGGCCAACGAAATACTGCGAGATGAGCGCGCATCCAAAATAATTCCCTGTAGTGATGCAGGAGTTCTGCGACCATTTGTCGTCGTATATGACACATTTACTACGGCGCTTTCAGGAAATGGATTCGCCAACACTAATCGTTGCGTTGAACCTTCTGCGGTGAATCCGTCAGCGAAATACCAGGTGCTTGAAGTTTGCGAGACACATTGCGATGTCACGTCGCCGGCTGCATATATAAGTTCCTGTTCTACTGAACCAAAGGAACCAATAATTTCGACAACAGGTACAACGACTCCTACCGTTTTTCCACGAAGAACATCAACTTCTTTTCGAGATCGCGCGGCAACGGTAATTGTTTCCGCATCAGCTGGTGAATCACTGAGAAAGTTGACCGTGGCGCTGATGTCACTACCGCTTGGGTTCACAACCACTACCGATGCACTACTAATTCCGTCGCCCGCAGCTGCACCAGGACAAAACCATGATGTACTGATACGACTTCCGTCTGAAGCCTGTGGGAAGCCTGCAAATTCAACGATGGCAGATGATGCACCCACCGATTGTTTTCCAGAATGACGATCGACAACAACTACTACTGCACTCACCGCACAGAGAAGCACAAAGGCAACCACCCGACGAATCAAATTCACGATGATTCCTCACTGACGAATCTCATGACCGGGGCATCAAGGGATGAAGACACAGCAGAATTTCTACGCGACCGACGGCGTGGACGTACAAGTGCAAAGAAGGCGACAACACACCACGCAGCAAACTGCAGCAACACTGAAAGAGAATGAACGCGGCTCGACTCAAATGCCAGTCGGATATGTCCGGCACTTGCAACGTCATACGCATTGGTCAAACCAAAAGCGGGACGTGCCTCGATTTTGTTGCCATTCATCGTGAGCTTCCAATGGGTACTAAACGGAACTGCAAGATGAATGGTGCCCGGCTTCACATCAGCCTCAATCGCACCTTCTGGTCGAGTCTGAGTCGGAAGCGGAGTTGCACCAGAAATATCTGTGGCAATCATTGAAGCCGCACCAGCAAGTTGACTGCTCGCAGATCCAGATGCAGTCAACATTGACCGCACGGGCACCCACGACGCATTTTCGAAAATAACAAGATCTGGCGATGCATAGAGGCGACGTAGATCGAGTTGTCGCGACAATGAATCAATAAGTCCACGTGGCGCGGCAATTGGATCACCGCGTGTCGATTGTCCGCCATCAATTATTGGAACGACAATGAACCGAACAGATAATGGTGCCAGCAACCGCCCTGCGCGAGCAGTCTGACCACGCACGATTCCGTACAAAGCAGCAACAGCATTGTCACGTGCACGAGTAGGCGGTGTTTCCCATATTTCTTCCAACGTGGGAGCAGCGCCATTAACCACCGAGTATGAAATACCCCAACCAAAATTCAATGGAGCTCCTGGCAACACACGCGTGTCTCCAATGAACATGGTGCGGTACTCACCCGATGACTGCGCATCAGGTAATTGTGCCAAGAGTTGAGGCAACGCAAGTGACGGTTGACTCCAACTGCCATTTACTGCATTAACCGAAACCGGCACAAGACCAATTGCAAAGGCAAGAGCAACTACCGCACTGATTGGTTGGCGCCATCCAAACCGTGCACGTCGCAAATCAACAACGAGGGCTGTACCCATTGCACCAGCACAAATTGCAATTCCGAAGGCAACTGGAACGAGCAGGATTGCTGGTTCGGGAAGATGAACTGGAAGCAATACAGAATCATCAAGCATGGCCACTGCAAGACCAAATGCAACGAGGCTTGCGCCACGCAATACCCAACCAGATCGAACTCCGTGCACCAGCAACACTGCTCCAATGACAACTGCATACAACGTAATAGTGACTGACGACAATACAAATCCACCAACGTTGAACGTTGCTAACCCGACGAGACCAATATTGCGGCCAGATTCAACGGGTGCCCCGGTAATTGCTTCCCACCATCCTGAACGAATGTACGTACCAGCCCACGGAAGATTGAGAACCACGCCAGACACAACGACAGCAGCGGTGACTACAACCCAACGCGCCGCCCATTTAACTTTCGTGCCGTGCACAACACTGACCACAGTAAAAATAATTGCGACTAGCGGCACAATAAGAACGACTGATGGTTCAAAGGCAATCACTGTTCCCACCAACAGCACCAGGCATGCGAACCATTTACGCCACAGCGCAGTTGGTGCGACTGCCATTAATTCTTCTGACAACTCCTCATCAAGGTCTGCGTGGCCCACCAACATACGCAACAAATGCACCATCCACGGCAATGTTGCATACATCAACAACGCACCCCATCGCCCAGACGAAATTGCGGCATATGGCAAGGGCACAGCGGCGTAGGCAGCAGTGGATGCAATGCGCGCTGCACGTGTACCCAAGACCGATGCAAAACGCCATACGCCGAGCCATCCGGCTAATGGCAAAAGTGCGACGAGAAGGGTGTGCAGAAGTCCCATATTTCCCAGTGTGGTCAGTGCGCTGGTCGCGAGTATTGCAATTCCCGTTGGTACCGCAGAAACTTGACCAAATCCGGCCCCCCACCAACCAGAGGTGTAGGAACGCACTAGTTCACTAGCAGATGCCGTGATTGGCGCCATTTGGCCGACAGGTACAACGCCGTTAATAAACAAGGCACGTGAACCGACAAGAAAAATAGTTGCGAGAATTCCCCACAACCAATACGCACTACGTGGAGTTGCTTCGCGTAATTGACCAGCTGATCGTGACTGCACATGGCCCGCTTGTGCCGCGCGACGTCGTAAGAAATTTGCGATGTATGCATTTCCTGGCAGTTGCAATGCACGTACCTCGTCACCAGACACTTGGCGATGTTTTGAAATGGCATCACGACGCTCGCGAACGCCTATAACTCCGAACGGCAAGAGTAATAATCCACGCATCTCATCAACGGCTCTACGGACACGACCTGTTGCCGCCAGAATAAAGAACCGCGACAGCGTCAGAACAAACATCTGTACCAATGTGGCAAGCAACTGAGTTGCAGAAGTTAAAGAGGCAACCGTTCTGACACGAACTATTTCGTTTTCAAGAAAATGATCCACATCGCCAGGATTGTTGACCGATTGAGATGAGTTCTCGCGGTGGCGTCCGACTGCACTTGGCACCACCATGACTCGAGCAGCTGTTGAATGGAGCCGCCAACAGAAATCAAGGTCCACTCCAGCGACAGGAAGGTCGGGGTTGTATCCATTAATCGTGGCAAAGAGATCAGCTCGCACCATGATGCATGCAGACGAGACAACAAACACGTCTTGCACTGCGTCGTGCTGTTCTTGATCGAGTTCGCCATCATCTGCAATCGGCAAACTATTTCCGAATCGGTCCACTGCTATACCGACACTTTGAATCATGCGGGGGTCATCCCAGTACACAAGCTTCGGGCCAACCGCTCCAGCATTTGACCGATACAACTCTTCAACAAGACAGCTGATTGCATCCGGCGCGAGCGCGACGTCATCATGAAGAAAACAAAATAGACCGCTGTTGCCATCAACCAGATTGAGGACCGAGTTACACGCCGCTCCAAACCCT
This sequence comes from Actinomycetota bacterium, assembly GCA_026393535.1. Taxonomy (GTDB): domain Bacteria; phylum Actinomycetota; class Acidimicrobiia; order Acidimicrobiales; family Ilumatobacteraceae; genus UBA2093. The sequence continues at coordinate 46,671 of JAPKZY010000027.1, forward strand.
GGGTTTCCTCCGAGGAAACGCACAACCGCCGAGGGCAAATTAGTGGCAACCACGTCGAGAATCTCACGTGAGATGGGGTCGTCTTCAGCCCCCGTTACAAGGACGAGGCTTTGCAGGGCGTTGTAATTCTGGCCAGCAAGACCCTGAAGGGACTCTGCTAGCCATTCGCCCTTCTCGTGTACGACCATGACGGTCACCACTGGGGGTAAGGAAGAAACAACCTGAGGCTCTGTCACGCCGTAGCGAGGTTAGTGCCACTGGTGCTAACCCCATGGGCAGCAGGGTCAGGCTCCCCCGATTTCCCTTTGCCACCCGAGTTTGCCAGATGCTTGCAAAAGTAAGCACTAGTGGGTACTCTTGGTGTATGAACAAAATTTCGTTCCCCCACATCACCCTTCCTCACGTCACCATTCCTGGCCTTGATCGCCTTCCCAAGGTTGACCTCTCAAAGATCACTGTTCCTTCCTTGCACTCAATTGACCTCACGTCGCTTGATATCTCCCGCCTGAACCCATCTGCACTTCTTCAGAACCCTGTGGTGAAACAAGCAACCGAAATTGGTTACACCGCAGTCGGATTTGCAGTTCTTGGATTCCAAAAACTGCAAGTGCGCCGCGTTGAGTTGTTCGATGCCATGAAGGCACGCAACAACACTGCTCAATAGCTCGCAAACTGCTTACAGCTTGATCTCTCGCTAGAGAAGTAGCCTTCTCTTCGTGTCAGATGCGGTAGCCCCCGAAAGAACTTCGAGAATTCCACTTCCCGAAGGCACGATTCCTGTTGGCATCGGATTATTTATCTCTGGCTGCACGGCGTATGCATTCTTCAAAGTTGGCCAGCTTGCGCTTGGTAAGGAAGATTTCAAACCAATCGTTGCATTGTGGTTCACCACCTTTGCTTTGGTTCCCGGGTTTTTCATGCCAGTGGAACAAGAACTTGGTCGTGCACTTGCTCATCGTCGCGCACTAGGTCAAGGAGGACGCCCAGTTGTGCAGCGCATGTTGCCGTTGACAATAGGGCTTGCAACAATTCTCCTTGTTGCAGTCGCTGCATCATCTTCGTGGCTCACGTCAGACATGTTCGATGGACATTGGGTTGTCACACTCTCTCTCGTCTTAACTATCTGTTTTTATGCGCCAATGCATATGGCGCGAGGCATTGCGTCAGGTTCTGGTCGATTCGGCGCGTACGGCACAGTGATGGCAGTAGATGGCCTTGTTCGCATCACGGCCTGTGTTTTGCTGTGGCAGTTCGGTGTAACGAACGTTGGTGCATACGCACTATCAGTAGCGGTATCTCCCATTATTGCTGCAGGTGTGGTGTTTGTACGTGGGGAAACAAAAACCGATGATGGCCCACCAGCGACGTATGCCGAAATTACGCCGAATCTTGGTTGGTTATTATTGGGCACAATCATGGCTGCTGCGTTAGTCAATGCTGGCCCACTTGGTGTTGATTTCCTAGCTAATGCAAGCGATGCCGAGAAGGTAACAGCGTTCGGTAACGGAGTGTTGTTGTCGCGCGTTCCGCTGTTCTTGTTTCAAGCAGTACAAGCTGCACTACTACCCCGTCTTGCACGTCTCGCGGCCAAAGGTGACCTTGCGGAATTTCGCCAAGGATTTTCATTACTGCTGAAAGTTGTTACCGCAGTTGCGATACTTGGCACCGTGGGCTCATTTGTCCTTGGGCCACCAATCCTGAAGATGGTGTACGACGGTGGTCTTGATCGACGCACACTGACATTGCTGGCACTGGCAAGCGGTATGTACATGCTCGCGCTAGCCGTGTCACAGGGCGTCATTGCTCTACAGGGTCACAAATACGTTGCTGCTGGCTGGATGTCAGCCATGATCGGCTTTCTTGTCGTTACAACGTTTGCATCAGACGAACTGTTCTTGCGCGTTGAACTCGGCCTTGTGGCAGGTTCAGCCGTTGCTCTTGCAGTCTTTTCCTACGCACTACGGGCGCGCATGAACGCCGGTGCAATTCCTGATGCCGAATCAATGATTGATGGCGTTCTGGATTTCCCCCTAGAGGGATAACGCATTATTTACGAAGGCGAGCGGTTTCGATTTCCATGTCGTTCTTCACCATCATCTTCACGAGTGTGGGGAAATCAACTTCTGGAACCCAACCCAACTTGTCACGAGTCTTGGTGGGGTCACCAATGAGCAAGTCAACTTCTGCCGGACGGAAAAAACGTGGGTCTTGGCGCACGTAATTGTGCCAATCATCAAGTCCGACTTCTTCAAACGCCAATGTAAGGAATTCTTCAATGGAATGTGCCTCACCGGTTGCGACCACATAGTCGTCTGGTTCTGGCTGCTGCAACATCATCCACATAGCGCGCACATAGTCGCCTGCGTAACCCCAGTCACGTTTTGCATCAAGGTTGCCCATGACCAATTCCTTTTCAACACCCAGCTTGATACGAGCTGCTGTGTTTGAAATCTTTCGCGTAACGAACTCGAGTCCACGACGAGGACCTTCGTGGTTGAACAAGATGCCCGAACAGGCATAGATGCCGTAGCTTTCGCGATAGTTGATGGTGATGTCATGGCCAAACACTTTTGCGCAGCCATATGGCGAGCGTGGGTGAAACGGTGTGAGTTCGGTTTGCGGTACTTCGCGAACTTTTCCGAACATCTCTGATGACGATGCTTGATAAAAGCGAATCTTGTTGTTCTGAGTGCCGCCCACCATGCGAATGGCTTCAAGCATGCGCAACACGCCAAGACCAGTGATATTCGACGTGTGTTCCGCCTGCCCAAATGAAATAGCAACAAACGAGATAGCGCCGAGGTTGTATACCTCGTCTGGCTGCACGTATTCAAGAGCGTTCACCAGGCTGGTGAGATCAGCTAAGTCGCCTGGCACCAGTTCGACATATGGGAACTCATCGCGTATTTGCAGAGCGCGAGGGTTGTTCTGGCCCTTCAGCATGCCAAAGACTTGGTAGCCCTTCGAATGGAGAAACTCAGCTAAGTGCTGGCCATCTTGGCCGGTGATACCGGTGATAAATGCGCGGGGCATAACTGGACCTCGTTGATCGATAATCGGACTTGACAACGGTACCACCGCATCCCTTTTGTTCAGGTGAACCCTCCCGCGAAACAAAGCCCTACGCTTGTCTCATGATTATGGTGCTGGCTGGGGGTGTTGGTGCTGCCCGTTTTCTATCAGGACTCATCCAGGTGGTCAACCCAGCAGATGTTGTGGCCGTGGTGAATACCGGCGATGACACCGAACTTCATGGATTATCCATCTCTCCCGATATCGACACCGTTATCTACACGATGTCTGGCTCAATTGACCCCGAACGGGGATGGGGCTTACGCGACGAAACGTGGCGAGCAATGGGAGCGCTGGAACGTTTTGAAACTGTACGCCCTGCCGGGTCTGCTGCCGCACCACGTTGGTTCAATCTTGGTGACACTGATCTTGCAACACACTTTTACAGAACTGCCCGCGTTCGTGAAGGTGCAACACTTCAACAAATCACTGAAGAACTTCGCATTGCATTTGGGCTATCAGTAGCTGTAGTTCCCATGTCGAATGATTCAGTACGAACAATTGTTCACCTTGCAGATGGTCCTGTGCCCTTTCAAGAATATTTTGTGCGCCTGCAGCACAATGTGCCAGTGACTCGTGTTGAATTTGTCGGAGCAGAGTCAGCGGCATTTATTGATCACTCACTTCTCACTGATGCAGACACAATTGTGATTGCACCATCAAACCCCATCGTGTCCATTGCTCCCATCAGAGCGTTGGCAGGAGTTGATTCAGCTCTTACTGCGCGTCGCGACAGCGTTGTTGCGATCTCGCCCATCGTGGCTGGCGCAGCACTAAAAGGTCCTGCCGACCGAATGCTGGTGGAACTGGGTCATGAACCAACGGTTGTTGGCGTCGCTCGCATTTATGCCCCTATCTGCGGAACTCTAATCATCGATTCACAAGATGAACATCTTGTAGCTGCCGTAGAACGCGAAGGAATGCGCTGCATCGCCACTGACACCATCATGTCAAAACCTGGTGTCGCTGCTTCACTCGCCCGCATTGCAATCGATGTACCCTCGAATAAAGGAGACCACTAATGGCACGACTCATGGCATGGAGCGTTGAAGGAATCGGTGAAATAGTTCCTGGTCAACAACTTGGAGACGTCATTGTCGAAGCATGCTCGACAGAACCAAATGGCCCTCTGCGCGACAACGATGTGCTAATCGTGACACAAAAGATTGTCTCGAAGGCCGAAGGGCGCCTGGTGCCAATTGACCCAGACGATCCGCTCTCACACAAGGTTCTTGTTGAACAAGAAGCTGCTCGCATTGTTCGTCGACGTGGCGACCTGATCATCACAGAGACCAAACATGGTTTCGTGTGTGCAAACAGCGGAATTGACTTATCAAATGTTGAACGCGGATATGCGGCACTTCTTCCTCTTGATAGCGATCGCTCTGCGCGACGCATCAGAGACATTGTGCGTGCAAAACTTGGCGTCACAGTAGGTGTCATCGTGAGTGACACTTTTGGTCGTCCGTGGCGCAAGGGTCTTACTGATGTCGCAATCGGTGTTGCCGGTATTGCTGCTGTTGTTGACCTGCGCGGAACCGAAGATGCGCTTGGCAGAATGATGCAAGTAACAGAAGTGTGTATTGCAGACGAATTAGCAAGCACTGGTGAATTAGTTATGGGCAAGTCAAACGGCGTGCCCGTTGCTGTTATTCGCGGCGGTGACCCTTCATGGTTTCGCGATTCCTCGATGGACGAAATTGTTCGGCCTCCGAGCGAAGACCTCTTTCGCTAACGTAAAGTGGCGAGGCCGTCTTTCAACGATGTAAACGGCGACCATCCGAGTTGAATACGGGCACGTACCGGCGATAACGACAGACGAGCCAAATCATTGGGGCGTGCTGCACTTGTACGCGGTACGGGCGACGCAGCGCCTGCCATCACTGCCCACAAATCTGAAACTGACGTAGCGATTCCTGTACCGACATTCACCACTAAGCCACCAGCGCGGTCAGTGGCGCGAGCAATTGCATCAACCGTGTCGTCGATATAGATGAAATCACGTGTTTGCTTTCCATTGCCGTGAACAATCGGTGCGCGACCATTTGCTAGCGCATCAACAAATGAGGCGACAACCCCATCGGCTGCTCTTTGGCGAGGTCCGTAGACATTTCCCATAGCAAGAACGGTGAATTCGACTCCGTGACGCTCGCGATACACAGAGTGAATGTCAGCCGCTGCGCGAGCTAACACTTCTTCACTGGTGCGAGGGTCGTTGATGTGACCTTCCTTGATTGGTAAATCTCGCACTGCAACTTCGCCATACAACAAGCCGCTTGGCAATGCAGTAATGACTTTCCCAACGCCACCGAGGCGGGCGGCTTCAAGAATGGCAACCGACAATTGCAAACTAGACAATGCGCCATTGAGATGCGCATGCACTGGAGAAAACGTCGCAAGATTTATAATAATTTGCGGCCTGCGCAGTGACACAAGTTCTGAAAACTCTCGAGATTCAATTCCAATGTTCTGAAATTTAAATCGTCCTGTTGCATTGCGGGCATCGGCCAAGTTGGTTAATGATCCACTCGACAAGTTGTCGACAACTTCAACTTCGTGACCTTCTGCAATAAGGCGATCAACTAGGTGAGAGCCAATAAAACCAGCGCCACCGCACACCATAATCTTCCGGGATGCCATCGCTATACAGCTCCTTCTGGATCAGGCACTTTTGCATTAGCCAGTTGAGAAAATGGTGCGACATATGCATCAGCACCGACAACACAATCAATCAGTGATGCTTCAGCACCAATGCTGCCCATGACAAGCGAACGTTCGAGGCGAACTCGAGCGCCGATATGCGCACCGGGGAGAACAACTGAATCGATGATGACGCATCCCTCTTCCACTATGGCTGCTTCACCAATGACACTATGTGTAATTGAGGCTGACGAATGCACATGAGCCTGTGGTCCGACTGATGCCAAGATTCGCGTACGTGTTCCGTCAATGAGGTCAAGGTTGGCGCGCAAGTATGTACTGGGAAGACCAGTGTCGATCCAGTAATCGTCTGTCGGCATTGCTGCAAGAGTTCCGTCCGCCACCATTGCAGGGAATACGACACGTTCAATGGAAAGACGTTGCCCATCGGGAATGCGACTAATGACTGACGGCTCTAAAACGTATGTGCCGGCATTTACCAGATTGCTTGATGTTTCCCCTGGCGCAGGTTTTTCCACAAAGCGTTGCACCCACCCCTTGTCATCTGTTTCGACCACTCCGAATTGCGATGGGTCAGCAACCGGTGTGAGGTGCAATGTTCCTTCTGCGCCTTGACTCTTATGAAAGGCCACCAATGTCGACAGATCAACGTCACACATGATGTCGCCGTTCATCACAATAAATGTGTCAGACACGCCAGCATGACGTGCGGCAAACGCAATAGCGCCCGCAGTGTCAAGAGGTTCTGGTTCTACTGCGTAATGTAATGCGATTCCTGCACACACGCCATCGGGAAATGCCTCAAAGAATGGTTCCGGCTTGAATCCGATTGCAAGAACAACTTCGGTTACTCCAGCAGCACCGAGTGAAGCAATGAGATGTTCTAATTGGCGCACATTCGCTATTGGTAATAGTGGTTTTGGCGTAGTAAGAGTGAGTGGTCTCAGCCGAGTTCCGAAACCCCCGACTAGAACAACAGCGTGCATCAGCCGCCAGTGGTTGTTGTGGTGGCGCCAGCAACTGTAGTTGTAGTACCTCCACCAAATTCAGATGCCACGATGTCTGACAACTTCGCAGCTGAATCTGGCAATGGAATTTGTGTGCCAGGAGCAACGTACGCAACGGCGATTGCCATTTCGTCGTTCAGAATTCTGACGTTGGTGAAATCCGTGATGTAACGCTTTGAGTTTGCATCTTCGCCGGCCTTTGGCCACGCAATGACTTGCACTTGTGCATCAACCAATTTGCCTGACTTGTCTTTGCACTGGTCTTTGCTGACCGCGTACGACACACCCTTGTTCTGGCTGGCTGGAAATGTGATTCCCTTGGTAGTCACTTCAACACCATACGTATCGAGGTACAAGCCCAACTTGGCTTTCTTGCCTGCAGACGCGACTTGTGGATACCAGCGAATGACGCCATCTTCACGACTAAAGACTCCGTACTTCGCAAAATTCGGATCAGGTGTATCAGACTTTTGCATGTCGCCTGTGAGATCAGCCAGATAACCGTCACAGTGATAAATACCAAACGGAATGTGCCAGCGATCAGAAGTTGTTGGAGCTACGTCACTTGCAGCTGGTGCTTGCCGAGCATAAGAAATAAGACCAGTACCGACAATGACGATGACTGCCATGATGGTCGGGAAAAGTGTGCCGCTCTGAAAGCGCACCTTCTTGCCTTTGCCCTTCTGTGCGAGACGGGCGACCTTTTTTGCTGATGAACCACTAACCACGAAGGATTGAGGCTACCTGCTAGACGCCCAGTGAGGCGATTACATCGAGGTATGAATTGGCAACCCGAGCTGGCGACACATGAGATTCGACCCATAATCGGCCGCGCGCACCCGCTTCTGTGGCCGCTGAGCCCGAATTCACCATGGCACGAAGCGCATCAGCAAAGGCAATCGGATCATCGGGCGCCACCGAGACACCTGCTCCGCTCTCAGCCAATATTCGCGTTACTTCAGTGCCTGCATCGATAGCGGCAACGACGGGCCTAGCCGCCGCAAGAATGCTGTACGTCTTTGACGGAACG
>JAPKZY010000016.1 GCA_026393535.1 Actinomycetota bacterium
AAACGTGTACGACGTGCCATTCGTAAGCCCAGTCACCGTGCAATCACCAGACGAACCAGTAACAGTGCACGTAAAAGATCCAGGAGTTGAAGTAACTCGATACGACGTTGGCGAGCCACCAGTTCCAGCAGCAACAGTGACAACAGCAGATACAACACCCGCAACAGCAGTCGGTGCAGGAGGTGCATCTGGTGCAACTGGTTGGGGCGTCACTGCGGTTGACGCAGGCGACGAAGCAGATGTAACACCACCACTAGTCGCAGTTGTCGTAAATGTATATGACGTTCCATTCGTTAAACCAGATACCGTGCAGTCACCAGATGACCCTGTCACTGTGCAGGTCAATGAACCCGGAGTTGACGTCACCAAGAACGACGCAGGAGCTCCACCAGAACCAGCAGCAACAGTGACAACTGCAGACGCAACACCCGCAACAACAGTTGGCGCTGGAGGTGTGCCCGGAGGCGCCGTCAATGGAACCGAAACTGCCACTAGGTTCATTGACTGATCACCTGAGAGTCCAACTGTCGAACTTAGCCATGTAGTTGTATCGATCACCATGAACGCGTTCACCTGATATCCACCAACAAATATCTTTGATCCTGAGGCGTTCTCCGCTACTGCCCACGGACGACTGCCTACTCCGATATAGCGTTCATTGATTCGCGTAGCTAGATCAATAATGTCTACTCGGTTGCTTCGTTCTGAGGCAACGTATGCCTTCGTGCCCGCACGATTGATTGTTACCCCAATTGGGTTAGTCCCAGTGGCGACTTGTCCTAGTTCGGTAAACGAAGTTTCATTGATAATGGAGATCTTGTGTGTTGCATAGTTTGTAGAGACGACGTAGCCATTACCATTCGTTACCCACCGTGTGCCAGCGCCTGTACCTGTTGAGACAGTTGCTATGGCTGCACCAGTCAATGTGTTCACTTTGGATACAACATTCGAAGAGTTGTTCGGAACATACAAAAAACTTCCATCACTAGAAATGCCCATTCCATAAGTGCCGGAACCATTTGCGATTGTCATTTCGCGAACATTGTCTAAACTACGAATCTTGTAAATGCTTCCTGACAAATTTGAAACGTAGTAATAGTCTCCAACTGGGCTCACAACTATTGCTCGAGGATCTGCCATGCCAGTTACAGTTGCGCTAATCGTGTCTGTAAAGGTATCGATAACACTTACTGTCCCAGAACTCTGATTCGTGTGATAAACCTTCGTGCCATCTGGGGATTTTGCAATCCCGTTGAATTGACTAGTTGATGCCGAGATTGCGATCGGTGATCGGACTGTAAGTGAGGACGCATCCACAATATGAACCTTGTTAATGCGGCCAGATATGTACAGAGTCTCAGTGTTCACCAGAGCATGTGCAACTTCTAATTCCGTGCTGGTGAATCCGCTCATTGCACTTATGGCAAAAGACGAAAACAATAACGACAAGCAGATTGTAATTTTCTTCACTTCTACTCCAATTTTTAAAAGAGCAATTCCAATCGAATCTTGGATAGAGCAGTCTCAGACTACTCGCAAGAGACAGTAACTGTTCATGAATGCGAGATGACTGAGTCACGAACAGTCGCCAAACAGGAATAGGGTTCGAGAGTGCCTACAAAGAAGCCAACTGAGAAGAAAGCAGCCCCGAAGCGGCGGGCGCCTATTTCTCGTGCTGAGGGTGAGCGACGACTTATCCAGGCAGCCAAGCAATTGATCCGGGAAAAGCCATTCTCCGAAGTAGGGGTCCGAGATATTGCCCTTTTGGCTGATGTCAACCATGGGTTTGTTCATTCGTGGTTTGGCGGGAAAAATGAACTACTCCTAGCCGTGGTTCGAGATCAATTACTCGCCCTCGCGGAAGCTGTGCCGATGGCGGCGCCCGGAACCCCTGCGGTAAATTTCTTTGACCCCGATGTGGTTTCCATGGTGCGGCTCGTGCTTTGGCTTGACCTTGAAGGCGTTGACACCAGTGGGCTATTTGGAAATATGCCCATATTGGAAGCTTTGACCGCCAGATATGTGGAGATCGAGAAGATTGATCCGGCTATTGCCAGAGATGCAGCCATCCAGGCTATTTCAATCGGACTTGGTGCAAATACTTTCGGACCATTGCTTGGAATGACCGGCATGGACAATGTCGCTCCTGTCATGAAGCTGTGGCGTCACATCGTCGGGTTGTTGGCCGAACACCCACCGACGTAGCCTTTGGCACGAGGGAAATTCGTCCCTCACGTACACAAAGCACCCCTTGCAGGGTTTGGGTGAAAGTCCCGACCGGCGGTATAGCCCGCGAACCCTCGTACTTCGGTGCGAGGGCCGACTCAGTGAAATTCTGAGGCCGACGGTAAGAGTCCGGATGGGAGCAAGGACACAACATGACCAATCACGAGACGCTCATGCGTCGTGCCATGCATATGGCTGCCACTGCGCGTATACACGCGCGACCGAACCCATGGGTTGGCGCAGTTGTTGTGTGTGTTGATGGTTCTGTCTACGAAGGCGCCACGCAGCCCCCTGGTGGACCACACGCTGAAATTGTTGCCATGAATGCTGCGCGTGATGGCGGTAGCGATGTTCGTGGTGCAACGTTGTATTCCACATTGGAACCGTGTTCGCACACTGGTCGCACTGGTCCGTGTACAGACGCAATTATTTCGGCTGGCGTTGCGTGCGTTGTGGCTGCAATTGCGGATCCTGATTCACAAGTTGCAGGAACTGGCTTTGCCGCGCTGCGTGCAGCAGGAATTGAAGTTGTAACTGATGTGTTAGCTGGCGAAGTGTCTGTTCAGTTGGCTCCGTATTTACATCATCGTCGCACTGGCCGTCCGTTTGTGATGTTGAAGATGGCAACCACTCTTGATGCTCGCACCACGATTCCAAATGGACCACGATGGATCACTGGTGAAGAAGCTCGCGTACGTGTGCATCAGCTGCGCGCAGAAAGTGACGCCATTGTTGTTGGCTCTGGCACTGTGATTGGCGATGATCCGGAACTTACAGTGCGCCAAGTTGAGGGCGTATCGCCCCGACGCATCGTGTTGTCGCGCAGTGGTTCAGTATCTGCAACAGCCAAAGTGCAGCCGTGCGATGTGTGGAGTGGCAGCCTTGAAGACTTGCTTGATTCATTAGGAGCAGATGGCGTTCTGCAATTGATGGTGGAGGGCGGCGCAACAGTTGCCACTGCATTCCATGAACAAGGCCTTATTAATAGGTACGTATTCCACGTTGCACCAATTGTCAGTGGCAGCGACAGCGCGCCGGGAGTTTTTGTCGGAGACGACGCACTCCCCTTGTCAGATTGCACATTGATGTCAGCCACTGCACTTGGTGCAGATATAGAAATCGTTTTAGACCCCATACGAAAGAAAGTAGGAACATCATGAGTGATTCCACCCTTGCCCCCATTGAAGATGTAATCGCAGCAATTGCTCGCGGTGAAATAGTTGTCATGGTTGATGACGAAGACCGCGAAAATGAAGGCGACTTCATCATGGCTGCCGAGTTTGCTTCAGCAGAGAAACTTGCATTCATCGTGCGGTACTCAACTGGCGTGGTGTGTGCACCGTTGACAGATGAGCGCTGTGATGAATTGCGCCTTCCACTAATGGTGGAACAGAACACAGAAAGCCAGCGCACCGCATTTACAGACACTGTTGACATCATTGAAGGAACAACCACGGGTATCAGTGCAGCGGATCGTGCAGCAACACTGCGCGGATTGTCAGACCCTACTTTGTCTTTCAAGTCGTTTGCTCGCCCTGGTCATATATTTCCGTTGCGCGCACGTAACGGTGGCGTACTGAAGCGCGCTGGTCATACGGAAGCCGGCGTTGACTTGGCACGTTTGGCTGGGTGCCAACCTGCAGCAATTATTTGTGAAATTCAGAACGATGACGGCACCATGATGCGTTTGCCAGACCT
>JAPKZY010000041.1 GCA_026393535.1 Actinomycetota bacterium
GATTGCCGACAGGGTGAATAGCGATGCTTTCGCTGAATCCTGGAACTTCAATGACAACAGGCTTCTTTGAAATTGCATCGGTTGACAAAATTGCAACTTGTGGCTGATTGATAATCGGCATGGTCAAGACTGAACCAGCAGAACCATTGTTCGAAATAGTGAACGTTCCGCCTGAAATTTCGTCAGGAGCCAAGTGACGACTACGGGTACGAGTAGCAAGGTCATTGATTTCACGAGACAAAGCACGAAGACGCTTGCCTTCTGCATCACGAACAACGGGAACCAAAAGACCCTGGTAATCAAGGTCAACTGCAATACCAAGATCGACATAACGATGAACAATCAGTTCATTTTCTCCAAGAGATGCATTCAGATGTGGGAAGTCTGCCAATGCATCAACAACAGCACGTGCAATAAATGGCAAGTAGGTAAGGCTGAAGCCTTCTTGCGCTTTGAATTCTCCTTTGACGCGAAGTCGGGTGACATCAACATTTGCATAGTCAACTTCAACAACGCTGAGAGCATGAGGGCTAATAGCTTGGCTTGCCACCATGTGCGCGCCTGTTACCTGACGAATCTTTGACAACGCGACAACTTCGTCTCGCGCACCGGCAACTGCCTTCGGAACTGCAGCCCGTTGTGGCGCACTTGCTGCGGGAGCAGATGTTGGAGCCGCAGCAGATGCGGGAGCCGCAATTGTTGCACCACCGCGCGAAATTGCAGCGAGAACATCGTCACGCGTAATACGACCACCAGGACCAGTGCCTGTAATTGCCGCAACGTTGAGATTGTTTTCTGCAATGAGCTTGCGCACCACCGGCGACAACACCGTCGAAGTGCTGGTCGCGGACGCCGGAGTTGATTCGGAGACGTTCGAACTTGTGAGAGTCGACGGAGCGGCTGCCGGGGTCGAAGCGACAGGCGCGGGGGCGGGAGCAGCCGCGGGTGCTGGTGCAGGGGCGGCAGGAGCTGCCGGTGCCGAAGCGGCTGCGGCAGGAGCAGGAGCAGAGGATGCGTCGCCGACAACGGCGATAACGGTGCCGACAGGAACGGTGTCGCCTTCGGCTACTCGAATCTCAGTGAGCACACCGGCAATCGGCGACGGCACTTCTGTATCAACTTTGTCTGTCGACACTTCGAACAATGGTTCGTCGAGTGCAACACTGTCGCCGACTTTCTTGAACCATTTCGTAATGGTTCCTTCGGTAACTGTTTCGCCAAGTTGAGGAAGTGTGATCTCTGCCATGTGTGTGTCCTGAATGTTACGCGTTGATGCTTCGGCCGGTGAGCGACATTACGGTCTCGCCGAATAGTTCGGAAAGGCTCGGATGTGGCTGAATGAAATGAGCAATCTCTTCTACTGTTGCTTCCCAGTTCACGGCAAGGTAACCACCAGAGAGCTGTTCTGTGACCCATGGTCCAACCATGTGAACTCCAAGAACTTGTCCTGCTGTGCCATCTGGGTTTTTCTTGGCAATGATTTTCACAAGTCCATCAAGTTCTCCAATGATCATTGCGCGACTATTGGAACGGAACTGATGCTTCGCCACGACAACGTCGTATCCAGCAGCTTTTGCTGCTTCTTCTCCAGGGCCAGCCCATGCAACTTCAGGACTGCAATAAATCGCCCAAGGAACACGATCGTAATCAACAGGAATTGCTGTCTCGCCGAGAATTTGTTTCACAACAAGAATTGCTTCTGCGTAGGCAACGTGCGCAAGTTGCGGCGTGTTGATGAGGTCACCAACTGCGTACACACTTGCAACGTTCGTGCGGCAATACGCATCAACTTCTACAAATCCGCGATCACTGACTACAACCTTGGTATTCCCAAGACCTAACTGATCAGTGAACGGACGACGACCGACTGAAACAATGACTGCGTCAACTTCAAGCTTTTCACCATCACCAAATGCAACGACAGTTGAACCGTTACCAGTTGGCGTGTGACCAGTAACCGCAACGCCGGTCTTAATCGCGATCTTTTTCTTACCGAACGAGCGCACCACAACATTGGCAAGGTCGGCATCAAGGCCGGGAAGAATCTTTGGCAAGCCCTCCAAAATGGTGACTTCTGCGCCAAGGTCTGCAAACGCTGAGGCAAATTCACATCCGATTGCGCCGCCGCCAATAACCGCGATGCGTGCGGGAATGCGGTCAAGCATCAACACTTCATCTGAAGTCATGACAGGACCACCAGGCTCAAAACCTGGGATGACGCGCGGGACACTTCCTGCGGCAAGTACGACGTTCTTGCCGACGAGTTGTGTGGTTGTTCCGTCCGCTGCTGTGACTGTGACTGAGTTGTCTGCGTTTAATGCGCCAACCCCAAGCACGTATGTCACTTTCTTTGCTTTCACCAAACCAGTGAGACCCTTGACTAAGCCATCGACAATCTTTTGTTTACGGGCTTGCGCAATTGCGAAATCGGTTACTCCGAGAGTTGCTGCAATTCCGAACTCGGCTGCATGCTCGACATGACGTCGAGCGGCTGCTGTTTCAAGAAACGCTTTCGCAGGGATGCACCCACGGTTGAGACATGTTCCACCGATGGTGTCTTTTTCCACAAGGGCCACCGATAGTCCGGCAGAAGAACCATAAAACGCAGACGCATACCCGCCAGGTCCACCGCCAACGACCACAAGATCAAATGGTTCAGCCATGGGGGTTATCTCCAATCACGTGAATACGCCGTTGTATTCCCCTACAACGGTAGCCGTTCCTACTGGCGAGACCACTGAGATTGGAGGCCCGCTCGAAGGTACGCAACTGTCACAGACCCTTCAGACGCAGGAAATGCCATGTCACATGAGGTCACAACGTCGACTGTCGTAGTGGCACAGGGCACACCAAGCGTGCCAACCGGCAATGCAATCGGCGACAGCACTGTGCCCCCCGCCAACAACCGCCAGCCCTCTGTCGCATCGGCACCTTTCACTCCGACCATCGTTACGTGAGCAATGGTCGCATCGGCATTTTGGGAGACCGTTTCAACGGTCACGGTCATATCAGCCAATGTGCGTTCGGTACCAAGAGCAAACACTTCCACCGTGATGGTGTCACGAGACATCTGGAATATTTTTGCACCCCCAGCCACGATGATGACCAATGCGCAGGCAATGGCAGAAAGGATGAGTTTGCGGGTGCTCATAAGAACCTTCAGGCTACGCAAGATTGGGGAACAATCAGCGGTGGTTCACGGTTGACTGAGACCATATGAAGATTCTCATCACCGGCGCCTCTGGCCTCATCGGACAAGCCCTGACAAAACAACTCAATGCATCCGGACACACCACAGTCGCAGCTGTTCGTCGCGAACCTCGTCGCAATGACGAAGTGCAGTGGAATCCAGTCACCAGTGAAATGTCACCTTCTGCTTTTGATGGCATTGACGCCGTTGTGCATCTGGCTGGCGCCGGTATCGGCGACAAACGTTGGACCGATTCATACAAGATGGAAATTCTGCAGAGTCGCACACTTGGTACTGCATTGTTGGCAGACACCATGGCATCGCTCGCTACAAAACCATCTGTGTTCCTCTCTGGATCAGCAATCGGAATTTACGGCCAACGTGACGACACTGAACTTGGTGAAGACGCCGCAATCGGAACCGGATTTCTTGCCGAGGTGTGTCGCGACTGGGAAGCCGCATCTGCATCTGCTTCAGCGGCTGGCATTCGCACTGTTTTGTTGCGCACAGGAATCGTGCTGTCACCAAAGGGTGGTGCACTAAAGAAGCAACTCCCCCTCTTCAAATTGGGCCTTGGCGGAAAATTTGGAAACGGCAAACAGTTTCAGAGCTGGATATCAATTACTGATGAAGTCAACGCAATTATTCATTTGCTCACTTCACACCTGTCAGGTGCCGTGAACCTCACTGCACCACATCCCGTAACGAACAGCGAATTCACACGTGTTCTTGCCGACGTGGTGTCACGCCCGGCGATTCTTCCTATTCCATCATTCGGACCAAAACTCTTGTTGGGTGGAGAACTTGCCAATGCGTTGTTATTCACCGGCCAACGTGTCGTGCCGAACGCACTTCTCGCAGACGGATTTCAATTTGTGCATCCAACACTTGATGTCGCATTGCGAGCATTGCTGAACAAATGACGGCAGAAACACTTCCATCTTCTGTTGATGTAGTCATCGTTGGTGCCGGCCTCGCCGGGCTAACTGCAGCGCGGGTTCTTGAACAAAACGGAATCGCAACTGTATTGCTTGAAGCATCAGACGGCGTCGGTGGTCGAGTGCGAAGTGACGAAGTTGATGGCTTCATTCTTGATCGTGGTTTTCAAGTAATGCTCACTGCGTACCCAGAGATTCATCGCCATCTCGATATTCCAGCGCTCGACTTTCGCGCGTTTGAACCTGGCGCATTGGTGTGGCGTGAAGGAAAAGGAACAATTGTCGGTGACCCATTCAGGCGACCGAAGACTCTTTTTTCAACTACCTTTGCACCCATCGGAACTTGGCCCGATAAAGCCCGAATTGCCTGGTTGCGGACAAAGTTGAAATTGAAAAAACCTGAAGATTTACTTCGAGGAAATGACATTGACACTGTGAGCGCTCTACGAGAGTTCGGATTTTCTTCCAAAATAATTGAGCGATTCTTTCGGCCCCTAGTAGGTGGAATTCAACTCGACCCTGAGTTGCGCTCGTCCCGTCGCGTTTTTGATTTCATTTTTCGAACACTTGCAGTTGGTGATTCCGTAGTTCCTGCCAAAGGAATGGGTCAAATTACCCAACAACTTGCGGCATCCTTGCAGACAACACAGATTTTTCTTAATAGTGAAGTAGCAACAATTTCACCAGGATCAGTCACTATGGCCTCGGGCCATCACATCACTGCGCGCGCTGTTGTTGTGGCAACAGAAGGCCCCGTTGCGTCTCGCCTTCTTGGTTTACCTCATGTCGAATCACGCAGCGCTGGATGTGTGTACTTTGCCGCTCCCACGGCACCTTTTGATGGCGCCTACATCGTGCTTGACGGCGAAGGCTCAGGACCTGTCCTCAATGTTGCTGTTATGTCAAATGTCAGTCCTTTTTACGCGCCGCATGGCCAGCATCTCATCGCAGCTGCAATGCCAGGGCTTGCAGACGGCGACCTGGAAGCTGCCGCACGTCGCCAATTGCGCGGCTGGTGGGGCCCGACAGTCGATTCTTGGAGACACTTGCGCACGTATCGCATACCGCATGGTCAACCAAACCAAGATCCTCCTTTTAATCCAGAAAAAGAAGTGAATCTCACCAACGGCTTGTTTGTGTGTGGAGACCACCGCGACACCGGCTCTAGCCAGGGAGCAATGTTTTCTGGCAGACGATGCGCCGAAGAAGTTGCTGAGTGGGTCAGAATACAATCATGACTTCTGACCCCTCAAGAATAGTTTCACGTTCCACCATTGTTCCGGCTCCGGCACAAATGATTTTCGATTTATTGGCCGACCCGCGTCGCCACAGCGAAATTGATGGTTCTGGATCCATTCAGTCTGCGCAAATCAATGCGCCAGAACGTTTGTCTCTCAATGCAACATTTGGCATGCAGATGAAAATTGGCCTTTCATACAAAATCACAAACACAGTTGTTGAGTTTGAAGAAACCAAGACAATTGCGTGGCGCCATTTTGGTGGGCACATTTGGCGCTACATCTTGGAGCCAGTTGATGGCGGCACCAAAGTCACCGAACAGTTCGACTGGAACAAGTCAAAGTCGCCACTTGTTCTGAAACTGCGCAAGTCTCCTCAAGAAAATGCCAAATCCATGGAGAATACGCTTGAAAACTTGGTGAAGAAGTTCGCTTAGCGAATATGACGCGAAATTCCGCGTCGTAAATACTTTCCGCGGCCAACACGGCCAAGGAAAGTTCCCTTATCAACGATTACTTCGCCACGAGACATCACTGTGCGCACTCCGCCCTGCACACTCACGCCTTCATAGGCTGAATAATCAAGATTCATGTGATGAGTTTTTGCACCAAGTACTGACGTGGCGTTCGGATCGTAAATAACCACGTCTGCGTCGTAGCCCTCTGCAATAACGCCTTTCGCCCCGAGGCCAAACAAACGAGCAGGTGCAGTGGCGCACACTTCAACCCATCGTTCTTCGCTGATATGTCCTGCGACAACACCTTGATACACCAAGTCCATTCGATGTTCAACGCCACCAATTCCATTTGGCACCACATTGAACGATTCGCCGTTCGCCAATTTCTGTTCGCGTAAACAGAACGGACAATGGTCGGTACTCACTACTGCAAGTTGGTCAACACGCAAGCCTTCCCATAGATCAGCCTGATGATGGTCATGGCGTGAACGCAATGGAGTGGAACAGATAAAGCCTGCTCCATTTGGCCAGCCCTGCCCCAAATGTTCTTCTAGTGACAAGTGCAAATACTGCGGGCAGGTCTCAGCAAAAATATTTGTACCTCGCGAACGAGCTTCTACAACTTCGCGTAATGCGTGCGAGCTGGATAAGTGCACGATGTACAGAGGTGCATTACCTGCAACCCGCGCCAGCACCGCCGCGCGATGCACCGCTTCTGCTTCAAGCTCAGGCGGACGAGTGAGCGAATGAAATTCAGGCCCTGTATTGCCCGCAGCAACTGCCTGTTCAATCAGCACATCAATGGCTAATCCATTTTCTGCATGAACCATTGCCATCATTCCGGTATCTGCGCACATTTGTAACGCACGCAGTATTTGTCCGTCATCGGAATACAAACGTCCTGGGTATGCCATGAACAACTTGATTGAAGCAACACCTTCACGTTCAACAAGTGAGCGCGTATCAATCAGAGCTTGGGCATCAACTCCACCGAGAACTTGATGCAGACCCCAGTCGATCACACACTGCGATTCTGCTTCTGCGAACCGTTGCTCAAATGCTGTGAGCACTTGGCCACCAAGGCGTTGTTCAGAGAAATCAATAATTGTGGTGGTGCCGCCGTGGGCAGCTGCGATAGTGCCTGACTCAAATGAATCGGATGAGACCATGGTGCCCGTATCAAGCTGCATGTGAACGTGAGCGTCAACTCCGCCCGGAATTACGAAACAGCCGGTGGCGTCAATCAACACATCGTTCGGACCAGCTACTACCGCCCCTGCGGAGCGTGGCACCACAGAAATGATGCGCTCGCCCTCAATCACCACATCGGCGGACACCCGTCCTTCAGCATTGATAACGGTTCCACTGACCACGATTGTGCGCACGAATCAAATCTAAACCCCGAACAGGGTCGTCGGGGTGCTAAACACAATTGTCGTGACTACTGCTCTCCCCCTCGGGTTTTCCTCCTTCGTCACCAATGTCGGAGTGAAGGACTCATCAAAAGACTTCACGGTCGTCATGGCTGATGGCCCATGTTCTGCCGCAGGAGTATTCACTCAGAGCAGATTTGCTGGCCCAAGCGTGGTTATTTCTCGTCGCAACGTGGCCAATCTGTCTGCACAAGCAATTGTGGTGATTTCAAAGAACGCAAACGTGGCAACCGGCGAAGAAGGAATGCGCCACGCAGAAGAAGTCACCTCATCAGTTGCGACTGCACTGGGACTTTCCAGCGACCAAGTGCTCATCGCGTCAACCGGAGTCATTGGGCGCCTCTACCCCATCGAAAACATTCGTGCCGGAATCGCATCACTTCCTTTCCCATTGCCAAATAACGACGCAGACGATGTAGCTCGCGGCATCATGACCACGGACACCGTGCACAAGATCTCATCTACAACTATCGCCGGCTCATCAGCACGCGTAGTTGGCGTAGCCAAGGGTGTCGGCATGATTGAGCCAAACATGGCAACCCTTATTGCAATGGTGTTCACCGATGCAAAAGTCGAATCACAAAAGTTGAACGACATCTTTCGCGGCGTAATCAACAAAACTCTCAACTGTGTATCGGTTGATACAGATACCAGCACAAGCGATACCGCAATTGTGTTGGCAAGTGGCGCAGCAGGAACCGTTGACGATGCTGCGCTTGCTGAAGCACTGCACACAGTTCTTCTTGATCTCACTAAAGCCATTGCACGCGATGGCGAAGGTGCAGAAACCTTGATTGAAGTCACTGTTGACAATGCACGTGATGCCGAGCAAGCCAAGACGGTCGCCAAGTCCATCGTCAATTCACCGCTTGTCAAAACTGCCGTGCATGGCGCAGACCCAAACTGGGGACGCGTTGCAATGGCAGTCGGCAAATGCAGTCAATACACAGACATCGACCAAGAAAAAGTAGTTATCCGGTTTGGCACACAAGAGGTGTACCCCACTCGCGTTGATGAATCAGGGCTTGAGCGACTCAGTCAGTACATGCGTGGCGATGATGTGACTATTCACGTGTCGCTGCAGACTGGTTCAGCTACGGCAACCGTGTTGGGCTGTGACCTCCCCGACGGATACGTACGTATCCACGCCGACTACACTACGTAGCTATGAGTACCGTTCGGTCTGTACACCGTTCTCCCATTCATGGATTCTCAAAAGAATCCGCCGACTCCATCACATTGCTCACCGGCCTCGGAGTAGAAGGTGATGCCCAT
>JAPKZY010000023.1 GCA_026393535.1 Actinomycetota bacterium
CAAGAGTCTTACCCGCAGGCATATCTGTAGGAATTTCACCATGGTCGCCATTTGTCGCTACAACTAAGACAACGCGATGTCCTTCGGCAGATGCGCGAGCGATAGTGCCGCCAGTGCCGATGCATTCATCATCGGGGTGGGCATGAAAGCAAACGAGTGTCGACACTTATGCCTGCTTCGCTGCGCCGCTTGCGAGCAGAGCGTCGACATCGGCAACGCCCCAGTCACGCAATACTTCTGCAGTGTGCTGACCAGCATGAGCTGACGGTCGTGCAATCTCTGGCACCGTACGAGAAAAACGAGGTGCTGGTGCTGGCTGCATATGACCATTCACATTGATGAACGTTTTGCGCTCAACGTTGTGTGGGTGTGCAGCAGCTTCGCTCATTGTGAGAACTGGGGCGAAACACACATCTGTTGCTTCCATAATTGCGCACCACTCGTCACGAGTCTTAGCTTTCATTACTTCTTGCAGACGAATCTTCAGCCCTGGCCACATTGACTGGTCCATTTGCTTAGCGAAATCAGCATCGCCCTCAAGACCTGTGAGCTTCATGAGTTCTGCATAGAACTGAGGCTCGATAGAACCGAGTGAAATGTACTTGCCATCTGCACATTCGAATACGTCGTAGAAGTGCGCACCTGTATCGAGAAGGTTTGTGCCCGGCGCATTTTCATTGAAGATGCCCATGGACTTGAACGACCAGAACATAGTCATCAGCACTGCTGCACCATCAACCATTGCGGTATCAACAACTTGACCCTTGCCTGACTTCTGTGCTTCGAGCAATGCACACACAACGCCGTATGCAAGAAACATTCCGCCGCCACCAAAGTCGCCCACCATGTTGAGTGGTGGTACTGGCGCTTCACCTGCGCGAGCGAAATGTGCAAGCGAACCGGATAACGAGATGTAGTTGATGTCGTGGCCAGCAGCCTGGGCGTACATGCCCTCTTGACCCCAACCTGTCATGCGACCAAACACAATGCGCGGGTTGCGTGCCTGACACACATCAGGCCCAATACCAAGACGTTCCATAACGCCAGGACGGAAACCTTCGATAATCGCGTCAGCATTTTCTACCAACTGCAATAACGCCTCGACGCCTTCAGGGTTTTTGAGATCGAGCGCGATGTTCTTGCGTCCACGCAACATCAAGTCACCTGCAGGAGTAGATGGTGGCGTGCCACGCACTGCTTGCGCACGATCAACGCGAATGATTTCAGCACCCATGTCGGCTAGCAACATGGCAGCAAACGGGCCGGGTCCAATGCCAGCGATTTCAATGATCTTGTATCCAGTAAGTGGTCCAGACATGACGAATTCCTTTTGTTGTTGAGTAGCGAAGAGTTATGAAGCGCGACGTGCGTGTGACGAGATGGCATCGACAAATATTGGCCACAGTGGTAGCGGAACGTCATGGCCCATATCAGTGACGAACATGAATACTGAACCGGGAATAAGTTCTGCAGTGCGCTCGCCGCCACGGGCTGCCCGCGCCTTTGCTTCCGCCAAATCGAAATACTTCTTTGAGCACCAGATCGCCCAGTTGGCTGCACTTTCAATGTACGTGGCGCGATCAGGAGATGGAGCGGCAAGCAATGCGTTGAGAGCTGCTTCAGTCGGAGCTCCATATGTGTCATCACCAGTGACGGACATAATGCTGGTGAGGCTTTGTGTGCGATGAGGATGCTCAATTGCAACTGTCTGTGCGATCATACCGCCCATTGACGCACCGATGATGTGCGCCTTTTCGATTCCGAGATGATCAAGTACACCCATGGCATCTGCTGCCATATCAGACAACTTGTATGGAACCGGAACAGTGATGGGATCACCCATTGATGCCTGCATGGTGACTTTGTCTGTTTCCACCATGACACCATCATGCTTGTACGACAAACCACAATCGCGATTATCAAAGCGCACAATGTGAAAACCCTGCTCAACAAACAATCGTAAGAAGTCTTCGGGCCAGGATGTCATTTGAGCTCCGAAGCCCATGATCCATAACAGGGTCGGATTCTTCGGGTCACCGAAAGTGTCGTATTCGATATTGATTCCGTTTGGCAAGATGGCTTGAGACATCTGTCTATTCTCACAGGTAGCCAAGCCACTATGAAAAGCGGAGAAATCAGCTGAGCAGACGTCTCTTTTGCTCGAGGAATTCGTCATCAGTGATGGTTCCTCGGTCAAGTAATGCTTCTAAGCGCTCAAGTTCGCCTGCAATGCTCATCGAGCCTGGCGTGGCCTCTGACCGGATTCCCCCGCGCGACTGAATGGTGGAGTGAATGATGTTCTGCACCTTTTCTGGCTGGGCGATATCGGTGAATTTCTGTTGGCCGTCTTTGCCTCCCGATTCGATGAGCAAGTCACCCACTCCCAGCATCCGTTCCAGAACGGATTGCCCGAAATTCACGTTATTCACCCTTTCAAGAGGAATTTCGACCCCATCACGAGACACGACGCCTTGTCGATAAATAAGCCGATGAGACGTGACGACGAAATAGGTAGTGCGCCATTTGATGAGTTGCACCAGCACCCAGGCAGCGCTCACGATGATGGCGGCCACCCCCAGATATCCAATGGCGTCCTCAAAGAAACCAGCAGGCATTTGGGCCTTCAGCATCAGTGTGAGGAACATTGACCCGAGCAGTGTCGAAACTGACGAGCCGAAATACCACCAGTGTGGGTGGAGGTCTAAAACGATTGTTTCGTAGTCATTCAGCAGTCGCCGAGGAAAGGGCATGGAAGAAAGGGTACAACCGCCTAGTTTCAAGGCGTGACATTCCTGCACCAGCCCCAGACAGAATCAGGCCACACGGCTGATTCCGTACTTGCGGGCCTTGATACTCAACAGCGCGAAGCAGTGACAGCGCCAGTGGGCATTGTTGTGGTGCGCGCCGGTGCAGGTTCTGGCAA
This sequence comes from Actinomycetota bacterium, assembly GCA_026393535.1. Lineage (GTDB taxonomy): Bacteria > Actinomycetota > Acidimicrobiia > Acidimicrobiales > Ilumatobacteraceae > UBA2093. The sequence continues at coordinate 2,924 of JAPKZY010000023.1, forward strand.
AACAACAGTTCTCACTCGTCGCATTGCATGGCGAACATTGTCTGGCACTGCAGATATTGAAAAAACTCTCGCAATAACTTTCACTCGTCAAGCTGCAACCGAAATGCGCACTCGACTAGCACGATTCGAACTTGACGGTCGTCCCACCATTGGCACCTTTCACGCCATTGCTCGTCGATTGATGTTGCAGAACCTAGAAGATCGAAACAAACGTGCTCCTGTCATTGTGAATAACAGATCATCACTGATGTCTTCATGCATGGGTGATGATGCCAAACATGGCGGTGTTATTGACATGTTGTCAGCAATCGACTGGGCTCATGCACACATGATTGCGCCTGATGCAGCGGCCTCTGCGCTCGCTTCAGCTGGCATAAAAGTTCCGCTTCCGGCGCTTCGTTTTACAGAAGTATTCAAAACCTACGAACAAACCAAACGCAAGCGTGGCGTTATTGATCTCAATGATTTTATGACATCGGTTGTCAATGAAGCAACCCGCGAACCCCGATTTGCCGAGTCGATTCGCTTTCAATATCGCCACGTGTCTGTCGACGAAGCACAAGACATGAACCCGTTGCAATATGCATTCCTGAAAGTTCTCTTGCCGGCAAACCCAGATGTGTTTTTAGTGGGAGACCCCAATCAAGCTATTTACGGATTCAATGGCGCAGACAAGGATTTGTTTGACTCACTTCCTGGGTTCTCTACAGGTGCCAATGTCGTCTCTTTGCCATCGAACTATCGGTGCACTCCCGAAATTGTAAAAATTGCAGTTGATTCACTCGCCAAGGACGGCCAAGTTGCAGACGCAGTGTCGCAACGCCCCAGTGGTGCAGTCGTGCGACTAGAGCGATGCGCAACCGAAGCAGCAGAACAGCAATTAATCACCAAGCTTGTGACACGTGCTCATTCCTCTGATCGATCATGGAGCGATATCTCAGTACTGGTTCGCATCAACACTGTTGCTGACGGTATTCGTGACCAACTGATTGCTGCTGGTATTCCTGTTCGTTCATCACGCAGAGGCGGTGCGTGGGCTCGTGCGGTTGCCGCTGCCACTTCATTGACTGGACGCGACGACTTGGCCACATGGGCAGCGGACATTCTCGACACAGGTGAATACACACCAGACGACGCCGATTTCCAAATAGCTAAATTGGTCCGTGATTTTCTTGATGCACACCGTTCTGGCGGAGTTGATGGTCGCACATTCGGTTCATGGCTTGTCACATCAGCAGACATTACTGAAACTGACGGCGTTGAGGTACTGACTTTCCACGCCGCCAAGGGACGCGAGTGGTCGTATGTCATCGTTGCCGGCATGGAAAAAGGTCTTCTTCCCCACCGCAGCGCCCGCACAGGTGCTGCCCGTAGCGAAGAGGCACGTCTTGCTTATGTTGCCCTTACCCGTGCAGCCGATGAACTTGTAGTTACGTGGACGGACCAACGCAATACGAAGTCTTCTGGGCCATCACCCTTCTTGCCCTCTGTCACCACTTCAGTTCCTGTTATCGATGCACCACCTGAAGAGTTACGCCGTATCGCGCGGCAACGCCCACAACAAGACCCGCTTGAAGTTGCACTTGAAGAATGGCGACAACAAAAAGCCCGTATTGGTCGCATGGAACCAAATGGCATTCTGACAACTTCTCAGATTCGCAACATCGTTCGCGACAAACCAACGACAGAGGAAGCCATCACGGACATCACGGACATAATTTTTGCCCGTCGCTATGCAGCAGAACTAATCGCCACTATTGATTCTGTGCTGGGGCGCTGAGATCGCGACCTTTTCGCAGTTTGTCCATCAACTCTGTGGGCATTGATAAGAAAACAGCTTCAGCTTCAGCACACAATGTGTCACCAATGTGTGAGGTGCCTTTCGTAAAAATCTTGCGCCCTTCAACGCGATCAACCCATCCGCGATACACAATTTCTTGATGCAGTGGAGTTGGAGCGCGGTACTTAATGGTCAGAGTTCCGGTCATGCCAGGACGACCCGTGAGTGATTGAGTCATTCCAAGAACTTCGTCGAACGCAGCGGCAATGTACCCACCATGCACATGACCCGGTGGCCCTTCATATGGTTCCGTAAAGATAGCCCTGCCAATGATTGACCCAAATTCGCCAATCGAGTCATCTTGTTGAAGCGCCATCGGCATCGACAGTGGGTTCATGGCGCCGTAAAAAGGACTGCGGTCTGTGAAGTGAGATTCTGCAGCTGCACTTCCCGGAATTCCATCAGGCGCATTGATGCTCTCGAGTGCTTTTGAAATCTGAACAATTGCAGCATCAATGTCATCAATACGTGCAGTCGACATGAATGAATCCAGAATTAGTTGCCGAGTTGCTGTAGCGAGACGAACGCGTGCCTTGTCGACATCGGTCAGTTCCGTTGTTCGGTCATGGAACGAGGGAAACGAAACACCTTCAAATTGCTCTGATTCATAGTTGGTCACCGTGGACCAACTGTCAACAGCACAGGTGCATGATCGCTCGGTTTTTCGCCTTTGCGAGCATTGCGATCCACTTCTGACGACACTGAGCGTTCCGCAACTGACTTTGTGGCAAGCAACAAGTCAATACGCATGCCGTGACCTTTATGGAAAGAACCATTGCGGTAATCCCACCATGAATACAATCCGGCCTCATCATGGAATCTGCGATACGTGTCTTCCATACCGAATGCATTGACATGAGCTAAAGCATCTCGTTCTGGCTGGCTGACATGTGTTGCACCTTCAAATGCAGCCATGTCATACACATCACGATCTTCAGGAGCAATATTGAAATCTCCCGCAACCACCACATCGTCGGTTGGCGAGCACGATGCATCGAGGTGTTGACGCAGACGCGACATCCACGACAGTTTGTATGTGTAGTGATCATTATCTAGTTCACGCCCATTTGGCACGTACACGGAACTCACGCGCACTCCCCCGCATGTTGCAGAAATGATTCGGGCTTCATGGTCAGGCTCGACACCGTCAGCAAAGTTGGCTACGACGTTTTCAAGACCAACTCGCGACAAAATCGCAACTCCATTCCATTGCCCTTGACCAAAGTGAGCACTTTCATAACCCAACTCGGCAATGGCTTCTGTGGGGAACTTGTCTTGGGCCAATTTGGTCTCTTGCAAACACACCACTTCAGGCGTGTTTGCTTCTAACCATTCCTGTACACGAGGCAAACGAGCCTTCAGCGAATTGACGTTCCATGTAACAATGACCACGCAATGACGGTAGTAGGAATGTCCCTACATTGACCAACTGGAGTTCAGTTAGCGCTTTTTTGCAGGTGCTTTTTTGGCAATAGCTTTTTTGGCGGGTGCTTTAGCTGGTGCAACCTTTTTCACTGCGACAACTTTTTTCACAGCTGCCTTTGCAGCAACAACTTTCTTTGCAGGTACTTTTGCAGCGACAACTTTTTTCGCAGGGGCCGACTTCTTTGCAGGGGCCGACTTCTTTGCAACTGCTGCCTTTTTGTCTGGTGGAGCCTTCTTGGCGACCGACGGTTTACCCGATGGCTTCACTGCAACATCGACAACGCCAGGCACAGCAAGATCAACACTGCGTCTCGCAGGGGTGTAGCCAACAACAGTCAAAGTCACTGCGTCGCCAATAGCAAAAATGTCGCGCGCGCTGCGTGGCTGCGGATTTGCCATGTTGCGAAGTGGTACGTACCCAGAGATACCACCCATAAGTGCGGTAATACCGTTTGCCGCATATGACTCAACAACAGCTTTCACTTTTGAACCGACTGGGTGCTTTTCAACAAACTGTAAATACGGCATAAGTTCATTGGCCATTTTTGCTTTCACACTCGGTGGTGGAGCCTTCGGAACTGGCATCGGCTTGCTGGCTTGCGGACTTGCGCTCGAAGATTCCTTCTTGACCACTTTTCCTGTTTTCACAGAACGGCGGCTTGTTGCGCCGCGCACTGGAAGACGCTCAACAAATACCCAACCCACAAGCGGCACTGGCTTGCCGCCAATGAGACGACCTTCATCGAATAACCATTTGTACTTACCATGGAATTCTTGGTAGCTGTCATTCGACAAGATGGACGCATTCACCTTGTCTGCGATTGCCAACACGAATGCATCGCCACGCCCAACAGCGCCAGCAGGTGGTGCTACGAGTTCATTATTGGCGATTGCTTTTTCGAATTCGGCAGACTCTTTTTTAGCGATGCGATGACCAAAAGTTGCATCAACAACGACTGAGACCTTGGCATTCTTGAATTCATCCATCAACGCCATGACGGCTTCGTGAAGTTGGGCAAGGCTTGGCACGGATCGACCCTCTGTCGCAATGTTCGATCCGTCGACGATGATGTGTTTGGTCACCCATTCAGTCAACCACCCGAACCCGCCATCTGATGGGCAATCCGTCTAGCCTGTCGCCCGTGATACATAAGGAAATTCGTGCCGTCCTCTGGGATTTCGGAGGGGTCATCCTTTCCAGCCCTTTTGAGGCCTTTAACCGCTATGAAACGGCAGCAGGACTGCCGCTAGACCACATTCGGCGAGTGAATTCCACCAATCCGGATGGGAATGCATGGGCCCTTCTCGAGCGAAATGACATCTCGCCTCTTGAGTTCGACGCCCTATTTGCCACCGAAAGTGACGCTCTTGGCCACCGGATTCCCGGAGCCGATGTATTGGCCCTGTTGTCGGGCGAAGTGCGCCCCGCCATGGTGGCTGCGCTTGACCATGTGATTGCCTCTGGGTATCGCACAGCGTGTCTGACAAACAATGTCGTGTCGACTGCCCCCGACCCATCACCACGACAAATTGAAGTGGCTGCAATCATGAAAAAGTTTGATCATGTTGTTGAAAGCAGCAAGGTCGGTTGCAGAAAACCTGAGCCACGTTTTTACGAGATCGCATGCGAACTAGTCGGCGTCTCCCCTGATGAATGTGTATTTCTCGATGACTTAGGCGTCAATCTGAAACCAGCCGCAGCAATGGGGATGCGCACCATCAAAGTTGGAGACCCAACTATTGCACTTCAGGAACTATCAGACCACTTGGGTCTTCGTTTTTAATATCCAGAAAAAGTGTCGTCCATAAGGTCGACATGTTCTTGGTCATGAATGGCTTTTGAACCAGTTGCAGGACTACCTGCAGCAACACGAGAAGTATGCCGCAGGTCGTACCCACGTTCTTTCACGCGCCAGATGCGGTGTTCGACGAAATGCCATGCACCCATGTTTTCTGGCTCTTCTTGCAACCAGACAATCTCTTTTGCATTCGGATATGAATCGATCATGGAGTTGATCTGATCAATCGGGAACGGATACAGCTGCTCTACACGAATAACAGCAACTGGAGCCTTGCGCTTATCGCGTTCTGTAATTGCGTCCCACGCAACTTTTCCGCTACACAGCACAATGCGCTTTACAGAGGCCTTGTCCGAGACGAATGGATCATCAAGAACTTCCTGGAAAGAACCTGTTGTCACATCCTCGAGACGTGAGCGGCTTTCTTTCATACGAAGTGGCTGCTTTGGAGTGAACATGATGAGCGGTTTGCGAATATCGCGGTGAAGTTGACGACGCAACACGT
>JAPKZY010000070.1 GCA_026393535.1 Actinomycetota bacterium
TGCAGAGCACTGCATTATCCGGCGCGTCGTCCAGGACGGCCAGTGATTTCTCGAGGGGCGAGTCTTCTTCAAGTCTCGAGTCGACAACAACGTCGAGCCCACACAGTTCACCAAGCGGCTGCAGAGTTTGTTGGCACCGAAGGTATGGACTGGACCACAGAACGCTGGGGTTAAGGACTGAAAGACGAGTGGCCAATTCGCGGGCTTGATCCCACCCGTTGTCGACAAGTGGACGTACGCGGTCGTCGCCAATCCAGGCGGAACGACTGCCGGCTTTTGCGTGGCGAACGAGATAAATGGGCACATGATCACGCTATTGGAGGCAGAATGAATGCATGGGATTTTTTGATAGAAATCGAAATGAAGTTATTGCACAGGGGTTCGACCCTGCACGACTTCCACCAGGGCAGTACCTCACGGATCGTTTTCCTGTGCTTCACGTTGGCGATGTGCCGACATATGCACCCGGTGAATGGAACCTCACAATTGGTGGGCTTGTAGACACGCCATATGTGTTGACGTTCGAGCAACTCACTGCATTGCCTTCGGTCACCCTGACAACCGATATTCATTGTGTTACTAAGTGGTCAAAGTTTGACACTGTGTGGCGTGGAGTGCGTGTGCGCGATTTGTTAGATGCTGCTGGTGTACAAGCTGGTGCAACACACATCATGGGTCATGCCGAACACGGCTACACCGCAAACCTTCCGTTTGATGATGCAACACGCGATGAGTCATTAGTCGTGTGGGAGTTTGATAACGAACCGATTGAACCAATTCACGGTGGCCCTGTTCGTTTGCTTGTTCCGAATTTGTATTTTTGGAAATCACCGAAGTGGTTACGCGGCATTGAAGTAATGAATGCTGACAAACCAGGCTTTTGGGAACGAAACGGGTACCACATGTACGGCGACCCGTTCTTAGAACAGCGCCACTGGGGCGACTAACTCGTAATTAAACGGTGGTGATGCAGAGCGTGTCGCCTGCAGGAATTGAGTCAATGGTCTCTGGGTGGGTGTCGCCGTAGATAGCGCCGAGCATCCCCTTCACCATTCCACGTTCTACTGCGCAAATGACCGGGTGCTCAATTGCAACATCGCCGAACGGGCAATGACTTGTAACGATGCGCAACTTGTCGTGCTTGTCATCTGTGTGTGCTGCGAATCCGTGCGCAGTGAGAGCATCAGCAACTGCTTGAATCGCAGAGCGCAATGAACGATGTCCAACTGCTTCGTCGTGACCAGTGAGACCAGTTGCCATGGCCTTGCCGTAATCGCGGCCCACTTGTTCGGCAATGGTGTGAGCCATGTCGGGCGGTAATGCTGCGAGTGCCTTACCGAGAAGCGTGAGAACTAAATCATCGGTGCGAACAGAGAATTCAAATTCGCTGTCTTTTGATGCCACGCGATAGTGCTTTGACGGCCGACCAACGCCTTGGCCCTTTGCTCGTTCGATTGTGACCTCTAAATATCCGCCAGCTGCAAGTTTGTCGAGATGGTGGCGGGCCACGTTTGCGTGCAATTCAAATTTGTCAGAAACCTGTGTGGCTGTGACTCCGTCGCCCTCTTCACGAGCAAACAGGTAGATGGCGCGCCTCGTAGGGTCGCCAAAAGCTGAGGTCATGGCAGACACCGTGGCAGTAAAAGCCTTCGGAGTCATGACGTGGGTGGTGGTCATGTCGGACACGCAGGTATTGTACCTATGGCCGTAGTGCAAAATCCCCCATCCATCGGAGTCCCCATGCCCACAGCAACAATTGACCAAGTCATCGAGGCCCTTCGCCCCGTCGAAGACCCCGAATTGCACCGCTCAATCGTTGACCTTGACATGGTGCACGACATTGCAGTCTCAAGCCAAGGTGTGTCTCTCACGATCACTTTGACCGTTGCCGGATGTCCGATGCGTAACGAAATTACGAACCTCGTGACGAATGCGTTGACCCCACTAGTCAATGGCGCGGGTGTCAGCATCAACTTTGGCGTCATGACCGATGAGCAACGACAGAACGTACGCACCATGTTGAATGGCACGCCAGGCGCGACTGCTGGTAGTAGTCCTGCTCATGGACACGCAGAAGGCCGAGCAGTGCCGTTTGCAGCAAAAGATTCCACTACTCGCGTGTTGCTGATTTCTTCAGGCAAGGGCGGCGTTGGAAAAAGCAGCGTCACTACAAACCTTGCAGTTGCACTTGCTGCCAGTGGCCACACAGTCGGAATTGTCGACGCAGACATTTACGGTTATTCAATTCCTCGCATGCTTGGTGCAGAGCGCGACCCAGTTGTCATTGATGGCATGTTGTTGCCTCCTGAGAATTACGGAGTTCGTTGCATTTCTATTGGTTATTTTGTGCCTGAAGGTGAAGCAGTTATTTGGCGCGGACCAATGTTGCACAAAGCGCTTGAACAATTTCTTACCGATGTGTTCTGGGATGAACCTGATTACTTGTTGATCGACATGCCACCAGGCACAGGCGACATTGCGTTGAGCCTTAGTCAGTACTTGCCACGCGGAGAAGTGTTTGTTGTGACAACACCTCAAGAAGCAGCACAGAAAGTTGCACGCTTGTCTGCTGCGATGGCAAAGAAAGTCAATCTCACTGTTCGCGGAGTTATTGAGAACATGTCGTGGTTCACCGGTGATGACGGCAAGAAGTACGAACTGTTTGGCTCTGGCGGCGGTGCTGAACTTGCTGCTGAACTTGAGGTGCCACTTTTGGTCCAAATTCCTCTTGTCACGCAATTGCGCGAAGGGGGAGACGACGGTCATCCCATCGCTGCCATTGCTCCAGAGTCAGAGGCTGGGGCTGCATTTCACGCATTAGCGGCCCAAATTGTGGCCATGAAGCCAAAGAAAATTTTCAGCGCAGGCTTGAAGATGGTCTGACCTGTACCGTGAAGGCGCCGGTCGCCCGCGATACGACAATTAGTAATCACCAAAAGTAGAAGCAGGACATCACAGTGGACATTCGCATCGGAATCACACAAGCCCCCCGTGAAATCGCCATCGAGGTAGAAGACGACTCAAAGGCCCGCAAAGCACTGAAGGCATCTGTTGATGCTGCACTAAACGGTGAGTCAGCGACATTGTGGATCACCGACAAAAAGGGTAAAGACATTGCAATTCCGTCTGCAAAAATTGCCTACGTTGAAATCGGATCAACCGATGCAGAACGTCGTATCGGCTTTGGCGACTAAGAAAGTCACCACCAGCGCAGGCTGGTAGGCAAGACTGGCACCCAGAAGGGATTGCCTATGACAACCATTGGTGAACTAGCTCGCCAGCACACATACCTGTCGAAAGAACAGATTGGTCATCTCGTCAACTTGGCAAGCGAGTGGGGAATGCTCGCAGACGTGTGCTTTGCCGATCTACTGATGTATGTGCCCGTCGAGGGAGACAATTGGCTAGTCCTGGCTCAGGTGCGCGCAGCGACGGGCCAGACACTGTATTTGGCCGACTGGGTGGGATCACAGACCTCAAGCGTTGAACGTCCACTCCTTGCTACCGCCATGAAGAGTGGCGTGCCCTGTGAAGGTGAGATCTTTATTCAAGGTGTTGTTGAAGATTGTCGGATGATGGCAATTCCAATCCAGTTTGAAGGTGAAGTGATTGCGGTGCTGACTCGCGAATGGTCGCAGCACACGGGTCGCCAGCCAGGCGAACTTGAGCGCACGTACCTAGAGATCTTTGACCGATTCGCAGAGATGATTGTGCGCGGTGCATTCCCATTCGTGGGCAGAGTGGCTGACTCAAGCGTTGCGCCTCGTGTCGGTGACGGCGCAATTGTTCTTGATGCTGATGCGCGAGTTCGGTATGCATCTCCGAACGCCACATCTGCATTGCATCGGGTGGGCATCAGTGCCAACGCCGTCGGTCAGACACTTTCTGAACTTGGTGTTATTGATTCGTCAGTTCGCCAGGCCTTCGAGCGCCAGGAACCAGTTGTTGAAGAATTTGAGCAAACGTCAGAAGTGACGCTGCTCACCCGATGCATTCCCATCGTGGATGAAGTGGACGGAGAACCTGTTGTTACGGGCGCTGTGATGTTGCTACGTGATGTCAGTGAATTGCGCCGCCGCGACAGATTGCTTTTGTCAAAAGATGCAACCATTCGCGAGATTCATCACCGCGTGAAGAACAACTTGCAAACTATTTCGTCGTTGCTTCGTTTGCAGGCTCGTCGTCTTGAGTCTCCTGAAGCAAAAGCAGCAGTTGCCGAATCAGTGCGACGCATTCGCACAATCGCACTGGTACATGAAACGTTGTCTCGTGAACCAGGTGATGACGTGGCCTTTATTGAAATTGTGCGACCACTGTTGCGTCTCGTGGAAGAAAGTTTGCAATCACCGGAACGTCCGATGCGATTCATGGTCATTGGTGACGGTGGGCGACTAGCTGCCACGGTTGTGACGCCGTTGTCGGTAGTGCTGACGGAGTTGCTACAGAATGCTGTTGATCACGGATTTCCCGAAGGCGACGGCGGTGGCAATGTGGCCGTGCGTCTTCAGGTTGAAGAATCTGAATTGCTGATCTCGGTCATCGATGACGGTCGCGGCATTCCTGCAGATTTCAAATTGGCAGATGCCAAAGGTCTCGGCTTGTCCATCGTGCGAACGTTGGTCACCACAGAATTAGCGGGAACGATTGAAATGCGACCTGCACATGCCGAAGAGTTGGCAGAGGTTGAGTTTGTTCCGCGTGACGGAAATACCGGAACAGTGATTCTGTTGCGGGTGCCCTTACAGAGCGATTGATTTACAGAGCGCGCTGGCTGCGAGCTTCTTGAGCGGCAGTGCGACGCATGTGTCGGCGCTCGTCTTCTGAGTTGCCTCCCCAGATGCCGGTGTCTTGATTTGTTTCAAGAGCAAACTCGAGACATTCAACAGTGACAGGACATTGGCAACAGACCGATTTGGCTTTGGCAATTTGCAACAAAGCTTGACCTGTAGTTCCGATGGGAAAGAACAGTTCGGGATCTGTATCTCGACAAGTGGCCTGATCACGCCATGTGTAATCGGCGCTTCCAAGAGCGAGAGATGACGCGAGGATCGACACGTCGGACTTCCTTTGTTTGGGGGCTAGGGCGCTAGGCGCGAAACGGGCTGGCAGCGAACTGCCGAGAGTGAACGCTACGAGCGAAGTTGCCAAGTGACAATGCAGAAAGCAAAGTTCTCAGGTTGTATTTTGAGAGTGGAAATATAATAAACCGAAGGCGTGAGCAATATGACACAGATTCAGGTAATAGCCCACAGGGGCGCCTCACGGGCGGAACGGGAGAACACCCTTGCGGCTTTTCGTCGTGCCGCCGTAATGGGCGCAAATGCGGTGGAACTTGATGTTCGTCGTACTAGCGATGGCGCAATGGCAGTGCATCACGATGCAGTTTTGCCAGATGGCCGAGTGATCTGTGAAATGACAGCGGTGGAACTTCCCGAACATGTGCCTCTTCTTCCTGCAGCACTTGATGCATGCGAGGGCATGTGGGTAAATATCGAAATCAAAAATCACCCGCTTGACGCTGACTTTGACCCAAGTGATTCTTTAGCGGCAACGATCGCAACCCATTTGGCTGAACGCGCAGAAGACCACCGCTGGCTAATTTCTGCATTCAACAGACCAACTGTTGATGCAATGCGCACATTGCGCCCCGAAGTGCGCACGGCGTGGCTTACTGACGGTGTGCGTGGTGATGACCTTGAACGCGTTGCACGAGACTTGGCGGGGTTTGGTCACACTGCATTGCACCCCTATACAAAGTTTTTGAATCAACGGTGTATCGAGGTGTTTCATTCCCACGGTTTGCAGGTGAACTCCTGGACCATTGATGATCCGGCCCGAATGGCTGAAGTGATTGGGTGGGGAATTGATGGCATCTGCACGAACGTGCCAGACGTGGCTATTCAGGTGCGCGACGCGCAGTAGTCCTACGGGTGAGACCGCACGAGGCGCACCGCATTAGGCACAAACTCGAACTCAACTTTTTGAATTTCACCTAAGTAGTCGCCGTCAAGTTGATACGGGAATGCGCGCGAGTCGCTTGCCACAACGTGTTGCACGTTCGTGCGGATATCTAGCCATGGGAAGTTCTTGACACCACCGCCTTGTAATGCGGAAGCCAGAGTGCGCAACATGTGCGTTGTTTTGAGCGAAGTAAAAGTGACGACGGATAACCCAGTCGACAAGCTTGTTGACGGAACAAGGTCAAATGGTCGATTACCGAGATACGTATACGGGTTCGTATTCATGATGATGGAAAAGAAACCATTGTCAACTGTTTTGCCATCGCCAAAATCAAGTGCGAAGTGCGGGCGCTTCTTGTCGTATTCAACACCCCAGGTGCGTAACGCTGCGGCTACGAACAATGGGTTGCCTGCGTAACGCTTCAGGCCCGCACGTTGTTCAACGCGACGAACTACTGCAGCGTCGTATCCGATGCCCGTATGAAAGGTAAAGAAGCGACCATTTGCGCGACCAAGTCCAATTGGCGAAATATCGTCGCGGCCAAGTGCCTCGATGATCAGGTCAACAGCTTCTAGCGCATCGTTTGGCATTCCGAGTGTGCGGGCAAACACATTGGTTGATCCTCCTGGCAGAACTGCAAGCGCGGTATCGGTGGTTGCAACGCCTGTTGCCACTTCATTCAATGTGCCGTCGCCGCCATATGCCACGACCACATCGATGCCCCGGCGGGCTGCATCTTGCGCAAAACGGGTGGCATGACCACGGCGATTGGTTTCCACCACCTGTACGTCGTGGTGCTGTGACAGGCGTTCGTGGACCGTGACGGTATTGCGGGCCGTGACTGATGACGCAAAGGAATTGACGATGAGGAGGATGCGCAAGGCTTTTTACGGTATCAGCGCATGCGACGAGGGTCACGCCAAAAGGAAGGTTTGAATGGCGCTTGGGTTGGGTAACGGGGCTACCTCTCGGTAACAATGGGAGGCATGAATGTGATCGTATGCGTGAAGCAGATTCCCGACCCAGCAGCGCCAGGTGCGCTTGATGGGGCCACTAACACCCTGAAGCGAGATGGCAAGCTCATCCTCGACGATTCAGACGCTTATGGCGTTGAGATGGCTCTTCAGTTGGTCGACAAGGCAGGCGGTGGCGAAGTAAGCCTCGTCTCCATGGCACCAAATGGTGAGACCTCTGGTTTGCGCACAGCGCTTGCCATGGGAGCAGCGAAAGGTGTGCTCGTATCTGATCCTGCATTGCAAGGTTCCGATGCACTCACCACTGCAAAAATTCTTGCAGCAGCAATCACTCGTCTTGGTGGAGCAGACCTCATCATCGGTGCAACTGAATCATCAGACGGTTACACCGGAACAGTGCCTGAACAAATTGCAGAACTGCTTGGTCTTCCATCCGTTACATTCGCAAAGAAAGTTTCTGTTGAAGGCGGCGTATTGAAAGTTGATCGTCAGACCGAAAATGGTTACGACGAAGTGACATGCGCATTGCCAGCACTCATCAGCGTTACTGCTGGTGTTGTTGAGCCTCGTTACCCATCGTTCAAAGGCATCATGGCTGCAAAGTCAAAGCCAGTTGAAGAAGTCACCGCATCAGACCTTGGCATCACGCCAGTCGGCTGGGCAGGCGCTGGTCAAAAGATCAGCAACATTGCACAAGCTGAAGCACGTCAGGCCGGAGAAATCATCGAAGACGATGGCGAATCATTCACCAAGATTGTCGGGTTCCTAGAGAACCTGAAGGTCATCTAAGTCGACGTTACGAAGAGGAAAAAATTATGACACTCAACAACATCTGGGTTTTCGCACAGGTCGCCAATGGCGCACCAACGTCAGCCACACTCGAACTTCTTACTAAGGCACGTTCGCTTTCATCAAACGTCACCGCAATCATCGGAGGCGACGGCGCATCAGGCGCAGTGCTTGGTGAATTCGGTGCAACAAAGGTGTACGCAATCAGTCACGGCGCAACACTTCCTGGCGTTGCAATTGCAGCAGCTTTGAAGAGCGTTATCGATGGTGGCGACACTCCCGACCTCATCATGTTCCCTCAGAACTACGAAGGACGCGATGTCATGGCACGTTTGTCGGTCAAGCTTGACAAGACAGTCATCACCAACAACGTCGACATCACCGATGGCGGCGACGGCGTCACCGTTGTTACCCCAATCTTTGGTGGCAACACACTTGTTGAAACAACATTCACTGGTGCTGGTCCATTCCTTGCCGCATTCCGCCCGAAGTCATTCGTAGCTGAATCAGCAGGTGGCGCAGCAGCTGCAGTTACTGCGTTGACTGTTCCTGATCTTGGCGCAGCAGGTGCTGCTCAAGTCCTAGCAGTTCATGTTGAAGAAACAACTGGTCCAAAACTTGACGAAGCAAACATCGTTGTCTCTGGTGGTCGTGGACTTGGTGAAGCATCTAGCTATGCACTCATCGAAGACCTTGCCAAGTTGCTGAAGGGTGCACCTGGTGCATCACGTGCAATCGTCGACGCTGGTTGGGTTCCGTACTCATACCAAGTTGGTCAGACCGGAAAAGTTGTGAAGCCAACGATCTATCTTGCTGCAGGCATCTCAGGTGCAACACAGCACATGGTGGGTATGAAGGGTTCAAAGAACATCATCGCAATCAACAAAGACAAAGAAGCACCAATTTTCGGTGTTGCTGACCTCGGAATTGTTGGCGATGTGCACAAGGTTCTTCCAAAGCTCATCGAAGCCCTCAAGGCTCGCGGCTAATTATTCAACGTCGGTTGCGCGCAGCGCAATCGCAAGACCCTCTTCTGGGTCTTCAATTACTAGATGAAGCCCCCACCCACCAGTGGGGGCTTTGTCATATGTAAAAGAAGTGAATTCAAGTGAGTTCACAATGTCTCCGAATTCTTCAGGGTTGCATGGCCAGTCATCTGCCAGCCCAACAAACGTTGCGAGAAACCACCACGCTTCACCACGACCAGTTGCTGCGCCACGACGCGGTCCGTGGGCTCCGCCACTTGCTGCGGTCCACGCCAGCCAACTCAGTGCTTCATACGGGCTGAGGGACGCTGTGCGTGCGTGAGATAGGCCAAGAGCGCCAAGAGCCTCTGCTACGCCACCTTCCACAACACATGCGTCTGCGTCGCCGTTGGAGTGCGCTGTCCATGGCTCAACAAGGCGACGAAATGCATAGATGGAATCAGGGTCATCAACCGGATCTGCGTCGGATGTTTCAAGTGAGCCGCGACAGGTGGGAAGGTCTGGTGCCGGGAAATCAACGCCGTCGTCTGTGTAGTTCGCCATCACGTATGACGGTTCCCAATCCTGAACTTGCATCGGCACATCTAGTGCAGTGGGTTCATCATTTGAACTTCTGTCGCCACGCATTGCGCGCTCATGTGCACTCAATGTTCGAGCAGTGTCATCGAGCGCACGCACTGCATCTTGCGCAGGTGCCCACAACGCAAGACGATAATTGGCAAGAGTCGCAATAGGCCATAACTGTCGACCAGTTGACACTGCACTGCGTGCTTCATTTCGAATGCGCACCAATTGTTCCCAATCTCGTGCATGGCATGTGGAATCAACGAAGCGAACAAGTTCATCGAGGTCTGCTCGACGAATCAGTGATTCAAGTTCTTCTGCCATGTATGCATTCTTACCTACTTCTGAGAAACAGCATCATGTTGCTGTTCGCGAAGCGAACTAACCCGACTACAGAAGGGGCCAGGGGTACTGGTATCTGCTCTCTGGCGTGGGGAACACGCGGTTTTCTAGCAACCATTCTGTGCGCTCGAGCATTGCTTCAATTTCATTGTCTGATAGCAGAGCCGCTACCGCAATTGGTACTGAATGCATGAGAGATTCTAGGGGCGACAAGAAAGAGTCGGCAATGGTTTGACCTGCAAAGTCCCAGATGACAGTGCGTAGTTTAAAATCATCACTGAAACACACTCCGTGATCAATGCCCCATATTGCACCGTCGTTATCTAAAAGAACGTGACCACCTTTGCGGTCGGTGTTGTTCATCACCACATCGAACACGGCCATCGCTTTCAGGCGTTCGTGCAAATCAGGGCGCTGTTCATAAATAATGAAGTAGTGCTCTTCTGGGTCGTAGTCGATAAACAACTGCAGTGATCCTTCACCAAGCGGTCCATCGCGCAGAACGGTGGGAGGCACCAAGTGGTACCCAAGAGATTCGCTCAGTAGGTACGCAGCAACTTCGCGTTTGTATAAACCAGCAGGGAAGTCCCACAGTGGGCGCTCGCCGCGAAGTGGTTTGTAGATGCCTTTTATGCCAGCTTCGGGGTCACCCACCTGTACCAAGAACGTGGCGTTCGAACTGTTCGGCATTCTGCCTTCGATATCAATGGGGGCAGTGCTGAGCTCCAGAAGGGCTTCGGCGTCTGAAGACATGTCAGTTAAAGCGAGGGCAAGCGTGGCCGGAAGGATTGATGGGAGAGCCACACCACTTGCATTCTTCGCGACCTGCAGTGATGAACAAGTCAGCAGTGTCGCAGAATGCGCGAGCCTGAGCAGGTGTTAACAGCACACGTACAACGGTGCTTGGGTCTTCGTCTTCATCTTCGTCATCTAACAGATCAAAAACATCGTCGTCGTCTTCGTCAACAAGAATCATTTCTTCCAATTGCACCACCATGCGCATATTGGAACGATCAACACCGAGACCAACAGAACCGAGAACAAAATCTTGCTCAACTGGGTTCTGCAATGTTGCAGTGGCATTGTTGACTGAGCCAGTCATGTCGGGCATATCGGCGAGCATGTTGCGAAGGTATTGCGCAAGCGCTGCTACTTGTTGCTTTTCACATTTCACAGACACTGTGCGCCCATCAGCACGCACTTGCATGTAGAAAGTACGTTCTCCGGGGGTGCCGATTGCGCCTGTTGCAAATGCATCAGCATTTTCGAAGTCGTAGTAAAAACCCATGTGTAATCAGTGTGCCAGAAAACTTACGAAGGACGCAGGTCGGCCAAAGAACCGCCTGTGGAATTCACTGTTAGGACAATGGGGCCGTGGCCTGAGTAGGCGATAGCACTGACCGAGCACGTACCGATAACAATGCGCTGGAAGAGGTCGATATGGGTGCCCATGGCGTGAGCAACGGCTGCTTTGATGGGGTCTGCGTGTGACACGCACACCACGATGCCGCCGGGGTGTGCAGCACGGATGCCATCAAGTGCTGTGACCATGCGGGTTTGCATTTCAGTAAATGACTCACCGTTTGGAAAACGAAATGTGCTGGGCGAACGTTGCACGGTTGCCCATTCCGGTTTTTTCATAAGAGTGCCGAGTTGTTCTCCGGTCCAATCACCGAAGTCACATTCCAACAAGCCTTTGTTGATTTTCACGCGCTGCTTCAGAGCCTTTGCGATAGGTGCTGCAGTTTCACGAGCGCGTTCAAGTGGAGATGCATAGATGGCATCAACGCGTGGCAATTCAGAAATACGTTCTGCCACCATGTGTGCTTGTTGAACTCCGGCCTCAGCAAGGTGTAACCCCGCTGCACGACCAGGCAAGATCTTGCCTGTGGTTGGGGTTTGGCCGTGGCGCACCAACAGAATCAGCGTTGACGAACTATGGGCAGCAGGGGTTTTCTTGGAAGCCATTGCCCCTCAACCTACTGTTCGCAACTTGAAGTCACAATAAGGCTGTGACAACTATCCAATGAATCGAGAAAAGATAAATGCGAGCGGAATTCCGATCGTGAGGTTGAAAGGAAACGTGACTCCAAGCGCGAGTCCGAGTGACAGCCCAGAATCAGCATCTGGTAGGGCAATTCGCACTGCAGCTGGAGCAGCAATGTAGGAAG
>JAPKZY010000092.1 GCA_026393535.1 Actinomycetota bacterium
CTTTGCATTCAGCGCACTCAGAATCTCTTCTGCGTCACGACCAAAAATTGGCGAGGAGGAATTGGCGACAGCTGACAACACTGCTGCATTTATTGATTGATCATCTAATGCTTCTGCATCACAATCAGCACCAAGGCCTTGGAATATTCCGGCCATCTTCAGCAAAATATCTGCTTCATCGGGAGTAGCGGGATCTCGGTTCAATACAGGCTCGCTGTAATTAGCAACATTGCGCACCGCATACAAATACAAACCAACGTCGTAATGATCTTTCTCTAACGATGACGGTGCAGGAAGAATCACATCAGCGTGACGCGTTGTTTCATTTACGTAAATGTCAATCGACACCATGAATTCAAGTTCAGCTAGCGCTGCGTCTAGTTGCTTCGAATGTGGTGTTGACAGCACAGGATTTCCCGCAACTGTGACCATGCCGCGAATTTGATTTTCACCCGGAGTGATTATTTCCTCTGCCATTGCAGCAACGGGATATTCGCCCAACACTTCTGCCCTGTTGCTGACGCGACTATGACCGCGACCCATCGCAAATCCTTTGCCTTTGCCACCCTGGCCGCGCGTTGTGGCACCGCCAGTTGCAGGCATAGTGAACATTGAGCCACCGCGCTTGTCGATGTTGCCCGTAATCACATTGATGGCTTCAATCAGCCATGCACATGTGGTTCCGAATTCCACCGTGTTCACACCAATGCGTCCGTACACAGCAGCGGTCTTTGCACCAGCAAGCTCTCGCGCAAGCCTCTTAGTGGTTTCTGCAGGAACGCCCGTTGCAACTGCAACAGCTTCAGGAGTAAACGGCGCAATCGCTGCAGCGAATTCATCAAGTCCGTTCAGAATTGACATGATGCGTGCCTCAACGTTCACCAAGTTCTCTTTGAACATCACGTTGGCCATTGCGGCCAAGAACAAACCATCAGTGCCTGGACGAATTGACACCCATTCATCAGAGGCTTCCACCGTGCGCGTACGGCGCGGATCAACCACCACAATTTTTCCACCACGTTCGCGAATGCGCTCCATACGACCAGGGAAATCTGGTGCGGTGCACAAACTGCCATTCGAAGCATGTGGGTTTGCGCCCAACATCATCAAATAGTCAGTGTGATCAAGGTCTGGCACAGAAATACTCTGTGCGGTACCGAACATGTACCCACCAGTTACATGCTTTGGAACTTGATCAACTGTGGATGCACTAAATACGTTGCGCGTACCCATTGAACGAAGCATCGTGGCGCTAAACAATTGCGGCCCTAAGTTGTGTGCGTTCGGATTTCCCAAATACGCAGCCAGTGCTCCGCGACCGTGACGTTCGATAACACCAGCGAATCCGTCGGCCACGACTGTCCATGCTTCATCCCATGACACTTCGACATGTTTTCCATCGCGCTTCACCATTGGCATCCGCAACCGGTCTGGATCTTCATGCAACTGCTTCAGGGTGCTGCCCTTCGGACAAATGAAGCCATGACTGAACACGTCTTTTTGATCGCCGCGAATCCGCACAATTTGTTCTTGCGGGTTCACCGAAATCTCAAGGCCGCATGTGGCCTCACAGAGCGGACAAGTGCGAAATACGGTGCGATTAGCGGTATCGGTCATCCCATAGATTGCCACGCCAGCCACGGCCAACTCGCAGTGTTCGTACACTGTGGGCATGACGAGCCCGTTACACAGTGTCGAGATTTGCATGATCTCTACTCCAGACGGCGTCATTGACGTCAACGGGCGTTCTCGACCACTGGGTGGACCAGCAGACCAAGCACGCCTCATTGCGTTGCGTGGAGGCGCTGCAGTCATCCTGGTGGGCGCCGGCACTGCGCGTACCGAGAACTACGGGCCACCAAGCAAGGCGGGGCTACGCATTGCGGTTGTCACAAAGTCATGCGCGCTCGATTTCTCTTCTCCCCTCTTTTCCTCAGGGGCCGGGTTGGTAGCTACCACCGTGAATGCCCCAGCCCTTAGCGTCGACACCGTGCGCGCTGGCGACACCGACGTCGATATGGCGGGAATCATTGCTCAATTGCCCCACGGTATTGTTCATGTCGAAGGCGGCCCGATGTTGAACGCAGCGTTGCTTGATGCTGATTGTGTTGATGCAATCAATCTGACCATGTCTCCACGCGTTGGTGGATTTCGTGGGCCGTCTTTGAGTCAGGCACCACATGCTTTGCGACACTTCACATGTGTCTCGCTAACAACTGATAGTGATTTCGTGTTCGCGCGATACGAAAAAGTTACGACTGCTTAAGCAGTGCAAGTTCGCGGCGAAACGCAGCGGCGTCGTCAAAGTTTTTGTACACACTTGCAAAGCGCATGTACGCAACTTCGTCAAGAGCTTTCAAGCGCTCGAGAACTGCATGACCAACCGTGGATGATGTGATTTCTGTGCCGGCAGTCGCAGCAAGTCGCATGTCATCTTCAACTGCCTCAGCCAGTGCATCAATAGCCACGTCGTCAACCGGACGCCCCTTGCACGCTGAACGTACGCCAAACGTGACTTTTGCTCGGTCAAATGGTTCAGGAGAACCCGAACGTTTCATCACCAGCAACGGTGCCTCTTCCAAACGTTCATAGGTTGTAAATCTGTAGGTGCACTCGGGGCAGGCACGCCGACGGCGAATTGCCGCGCCATCATCGGCGGGGCGAGAGTCGATCACCTTGGTGTCGTCATGTGGGCAAACGGGGCAATGCACTCCGCTAACTCTAAATGACCACAACTTGCCTTTGTGTGGATTTTGCCCTTTTTTAGCAAGGAATAAAGCAATTACGGGATGCGGACAATCTGGCCAGCCTCGATACGGGCACCATTGGCGCGCACTAATTCGCGAACAAGTTCAGAGATGTCGCCGGTGGGGGCAATAGTGCGAGCGATGTCCCACAACGTGTCGCCTGACTGAGCAACAACCGAGCGAGGGATGATCTGATCAGCTGGGGCTGGATCAGAAGCAAATGCCCCCGTTGTGACCAGACCAGAGGCCAATCCGAAGATGATGACGGCGCCGAGGGTGCGGCGGCGGCGCTGGAATGTGCGGACACTCGTCTGGCGGCGAGGAGCGGCTTCTGAGCGGTATGAACCTGAGAACAAGAGTGGATCGATGGTGGTTGCCATGGGATTTCCTTTCGGGGTAAGGGGTTAAGGACCGGGAGGTCTATGTATTGAGAACCGTAGCGAACGGGTGTTCGATAGTTTGCCCGAACAAGTGTTCGTAGTCAAACATCTTCCAGAACATTTGTTCTACGAACAGGTGTTTGACCTTGAGGGCGAACACCTGTACGCTCATAACCATGTCCGAAGCACTCACACCCCGCCAACGCGAAATCCTCAACGTCATTTCCACCAGCATGCAAGAACGGGGCTATCCGCCGTCCGTTCGCGAAATTGGCGAGGCTGTCGGGCTCAATTCCCCCTCCACGGTGCATAACCACCTCAACACGCTTCAGAAGATGGGTTTCCTGCGTCGTG
Source organism: Actinomycetota bacterium (assembly GCA_026393535.1). GTDB lineage: Bacteria > Actinomycetota > Acidimicrobiia > Acidimicrobiales > Ilumatobacteraceae > UBA2093. The sequence continues at coordinate 3,482 of JAPKZY010000092.1, forward strand.
ACCCAACAAAGCCCCGCGCTCTCGAAGTTCGCTTCGATACCAACTCTGAAGTTGCCATGGAACGTCGTCCGTCGCGTCACGTTCCTCTCATTGGCGAAACATCGTTGTTGCAGGTATTCCGGGCGATCAAGCAACGGTTAAAACGTTCAAGAAGTCAGGCAACAAAATCACGCTTGTCCCAGCTAATCCCACAATGGATCCAATGGTGTTTACGTCAGACGAAGTCAATGTGTTCGGTAAAGTCGTCACCGTCATGCGACGGTTGTAACGTCACTTCATTATTACATTCCTAGTTACATTCCTAGGCGTTTGGCAACCAGATGCAATTTGGCATCTGGTTGCACCACGGCAACGCGAACATTGTGTGATCCACCTGCGCCATAAAAATCACCAGGACTTACTATCGCTCCGCCTTCGCGGGCCAATTTCTCCGTGAAGTTCCATGCGTCACCGGCGTTGAACCACAAGTAAAAGCCACCATCAGGGATTCCGATTTCAATACCGGACCACTTCGACAATGTGGATGCCATGAACTCAAGTCGGGTGAGATAACGATCACGCTGCACACGAACATGTTCATCATCATCTAGTGCCGCAACACCAGCAGCTTGCGCGGGGCCTGGCAACATAAACCCTGCGTGCTTACGTACCTCTTGCAAATACTCAACAATTTCAGCATCACCTGCATAAAAACCAACCCGCAGTCCGGCAAGGTTTGACCGCTTTGACAAGGAATGCACAGCAATCACACCCTCGAGTCCGTGTTGCAAAATTGACTGTGCCGGTGTTGCCCAAATGAATTCGGTGTAACACTCATCAGAAAACACTGGAATGTTGTGCGTACGTCCCCACACAGCAGCAGCTTTCAAGTCGTCTAGTGCTCCGGTGGGGTTGCTGGGACTATTGATCCACAACATCAGTGCGCGTTGTCTGTCATCAGCAGTTATTGACCCGAGATCCATACGGCCAGCAGCATCAACTCCGACAGGGACTGCACGAAGCCCAGCAAGTATCGCGCCCATCTCGTAGGTGGGGTACGCAACGGCCGGATACAGCACTGTGTCGCGCTCTGGGCGTCGCAATTTCATGTATTGAGGCGTTGTAGCCACAAACTCTTTCGTGCCGATACAGGCGCTGATACGAGAGATAGGAACATCAATTTCGAATCTGCGACCCATCCATCGAGCAATGGAACGACGCAATGCTTCAGAACCAATGGACGCCGGGTATCCACGCTCGGAATTTGATTGCGACAGCGCTTCAATCACTGCTGGTGGCGGCGGATCACACGGCGTACCGATGGAGAGATCAACGATTCCGCCGTCATGTGCTGCAGCAAGTTTCTGATACGCGTCTAAGCGGTCGTACGGGTATGGAGGTGGCACAAAGCCAACGGTGTCGCGATCAGTCATGGTGTTCTAGTTTCGCTGATTTGTCAGAGGAACAACGAACTCGCGTAATCGGCCCTCTGAGGCACTCGACAAGCGGGCACGAATACGCATTCCACCGTCTTCTAGTTCTGACATCACAACTTCACCTTCGCGATGAATCGACGCAAGGATGTCGCCTCGGTCATACGGCACCATCAACTCGGTGACTTGTGTAATTGCCCGCATGCGGTCTGCCAGACGTCGCATCATGACTTCTAAACCTTCGTTGCGCAAGGCCGATACCGCAACTGCACCTTGATGGTCTTCCACCAACGAGGCTCCCCAATCCTCCACCAAGTCAGCCTTGTTGAAGACGAAGAATTCAGGGACTTGGTCTGCACCAATTTCTGCAAGAACTTCACGAACAGCAGTGATTTGCTGTTCAGGGTGCACTGCACTTGCATCAACAACGTGCACCAACATGTCTGCTTCTGCTGCGATTTCTAACGTGCTCTTAAACGACTCGATGAGTCCGTGTGGCAATTGACGAATAAACCCAACAGTGTCCGTAAGTAGCACTGGCTCTCCACCAGGTAGAGACAAACGGCGCGTAGTCGGGTCGAGAGTTGCAAACAACCGGTCTTCCACTAACACGCCAGCTCGTGTGAGTGAATTCAACAGTGTTGATTTGCCGGCGTTTGTGTAGCCAACGATGACAACAGACGCAAGACCACTACGGCCTCTGCTCTTTCGTTGTGTCTGACGCGTGTGGCGCAGCGCAACCAAATCTTGTTCCAGCTTCGTAATACGGCGCATGATGCGACGGCGGTCAACTTCAAGACGTGTTTCACCAGGACCGCGGGTACCAATTCCACCACCCTGCTGTGAAAGACCCGCCTTTGCACCACGACGCAAACGTGGCAACCGGTACCGCAACATGGCTAGTTCCACTTGTGCTTTACCTTCGAGCGTGTGTGCGTTCTGAGCAAAAATGTCAAGAATGACTGCAGTGCGGTCGAGCGCTGTTCGGCCCAAGGCTTTTTCTAAGTTGTACTGCTGACCAGGCGATAATTCATTATCAAACACCACGGTGTCTACATCAAGCGCCAGACACACTTCTTTCAGTTCATCAACTTTTCCTTTGCCGATGTAAAACGTTGAATCAGGAGAATCACGACGTTGCGTTAGCCGTGCGGCTTCGTCCGCACCTGCCGTATCAATCAACAATGACAGTTCGTCAAGACCTTCTTCTGTCTCGTCGTCTGTTTGTCCACCCATCGTGACACCGACCAACACAATGCGCTCGCGAAATGTGCGTTCGATGAGAGTCGCACCGAGCGCCTCCTGGTACGGGTTACTCATGCATGAACCGTGATGCTGGCAATAAACACAGTCGGTCCAATCAGCGTGGCACGCCGATCATCAGAGATCCGCACGCGGGCGTCTCCCCCATCCATATGTACAACTACATGTTCCACTGACTGCGGAACTAACCCCCACGCCAAGGCCGCATCAGCTGCAGCACACGCACCAGTTCCGCACGCACGAGTGATGCCAGCACCGCGTTCATGAACACGCATGGTGATTGCGTTAGCTTCTGGGCCTTGTTCGATGACTTCTAAGTTGATGTGCGGCACGAGCGAACCGAGATGAACTAGGTCTATTGCCCTCACTTCTTCAACGCCCACTACCGAATGCGGGTTTCCAAGCGATACGTGACGCACTGGTCGCATGGGGTCACACTGCAGCGACGCCCAATTCTGTGGCTCGTCAAGATCTTCGACATATCCCATGTCAACACTGATGTGAATGGTGTCATTATCCCATTCGCTAGTCACCACGGCTTCGCGAGAACCTGCGTCAGTTGACACTTCATACACAGTGCTAACAACACCCTTCAACGTGGAGTGCGCAGCTTGCACCAAACAACGAATTCCGTTGCCACTCATTTCGGCGATGCTTCCATCTGCGTTATACAAACGCATACCAAGTGTCGTGCTGTCGACAATTGTCAGTAGCAACAATCCATCGGCACCAATACCAGTCGAACGTTCACACCACTGCTGTGCCAAATGTGGCCAATTCTTTTGATCACCCTGCGCCATGTCGTACACAAGAAAATCATTGCCGAGGCCATGGTGTTTGGAAAGCGAAACGTGCATTGGCACAGACACTATTCCAATGCAGCTGCCACCACAGGGGTGACTTCTTCAATGGGGTCTTCATGCACATCAACCCATTGGATTCGCGGGTCACGGCGAAACCAGCGATCTTGGCGAATAGCAAACTGCTGGGTGCGCAAAATGGTGGCAGCTACCGCCTCGTCTAGCGACCAGCGGCCCTCCAGGTGTTCAATCATTTCCTTATACCCAAGAGCTTGGCGAGCAGTGAACGCCAGCCCATTTGGTTCAGCCAAGAGGGCGCGAACTTCTTCAACTAGCCCCCGCTCCATCATGATGTTCACCCTCTGGGCGATACGTGCACGAAGAACGTCGCGATCCCAACGCAACCCAATCAACGTTGTTGATGTGGGACTGTACGAACCAATTCCTTCGCCGAACGAACTGAACTTCTCACCACTGCCGAGACACACTTCAAGAGCACGAATAAGCCGACGGCGGTTGTTCGGATCCATCTTTGTGGTTGCTTCAGGGTCAAGCGCGAGTAACTGAGCAAACATCGCCTCAGTATCTTCGTTTGCTTCTAACTCAGCTCGAATCTCGGGGTATTCACCTGGCATATCTAGCCCGTCAACAATGGCAGTGACATACAAACCAGTTCCACCGACAATTAATTCAGATACATCAGCATCAGAAATTGCCAAACGGGCAGCCGCCACGTTTTCAACATAGTGAGCCACCGTGTGTCGGTCGTTTGGTTCAGCCACGTCAAGACAATGATGAGGAATGAGGGCTTGGTCTGCTGGCGATGGCTTTGCAGTACCGATATCCATGCGCTTGTACACCTGCATGGAGTCTGCGACGATGACATGCACTGAACCTTTTGGTTGCAATGCAGCAGCTGTCATTGCTGCGTCACTTTTCCCACTTGCTGTTGGCCCAAGCACAACAACTGACCGACGAATAGTCATGCAGTTATACCGACACCACAGGTATGCGGATTTTGTGAGTAGCCATTTGTAGAACCTCTACTAAAAAGCCTGTGAGGAAATGCGGTGCTGCCTTAGAGATTTCCACCGTGGTGTACGTACCAGGACGGAGCGCAACATCAGAACTGAAGTGGACCAATTTGTATTGACGAGTACGACCCGAATACACATTGGGGTTGCGACGACTAGGACCTTGCACTACTACTTCTTCAATGCGGCCAATGCGCGCTTCGTGCTTAATCAGTGCTGAATGTTCAACAACAATTTTCAAGCGATCAAAACGATCAGACACAATGGCCGGATCTATGAAGTGTTCAGTCATATCAGCAGCCTGAGTGCCTTCACGCGGCGAAAAGATGTATTCAAACGTGTTATCGAACATTGCTTCAGCAGCTATTTCTAATGTGCATTGAAAATCTGCTTCTGTTTCCCCAGGGAATCCAACAATGATGTCGGTGGTGACGGAAAGATCTGGAATCAGCCGGCGCGCATCAGCCAGTCGCTCCATATAACGCTGAGCTGTGTACCCGCGATGCATTAATGAAAGCACACGATCTGAACCCGACTGCAGTGGGTAATGCAAGTGCTCACATACTGCTGGTGTATTTGCCATGGCTTCCAAAACATCAACGCGCATATCTTTCGGATGAGGACTGACATACCGAACTCGGCGAATACCTTCAACATCACCAGCTGCACGCAACAAGTCTGCGAATAGTGGCTGCACTCGAGCATCAGAACCTGCTTGGCGTTCCGCCAACGTAATGTCACGTCCGTAACTATTGACATTCTGACCAAGCAATGTCACTTCGGTGACTCCCGTGGATGCCAATTGCGCTACTTCCCCGATGACATCAGCAAATGGTCTACTAATTTCACGGCCACGCACAGCCGGCACGATGCAATAGGCACACGAGTTATCGCACCCGATTTGAATAGTTACCCACGCGTTATACGTAGTCTCGCGACGAACAGGAAGAGCGCTCGGAAACAACGTGTAGTCATCAAGCACTGCCTCATCAAGAATTTCAGTGATCGGTCCGTGCTCAATGGAATGGTTCAACAACTCAGTGGTGCGATGCACGTTGTGGGTTCCCATCACCACATCGACCCACGGAGCTTTTTGCGCAACGACGTCTTTATCTTTCTGCGACAAGCAACCGCCGATCACAATACGGCGTCCCTCTTTCGCAGCTTTCCACTTGCGCAAGTGGCCAAGAGTTCCGTACAGCTTGTTATCGGCGTTCTCGCGAATACAGCACGTATTCAAAACAACGACATCAGCCTCATCGTCGGTTTCGACGCGCTCCATGCCATCGGCTTCAAGCAGGCCCGATATGCGTTCGGAGTCGTGCGCGTTCATCTGGCACCCAAATGTATGAACTACATATGAAGTTGGCTGTACCCCGGTCACGCCACGAAGGCTACCGATTGTGATTGAGCACTATGCCTTTGCGACCGAAGACGAGGCATAGACCCATTTGCCGGCCTTTTTCGCCTGCAACATCACAGACAACCGTTGCCCTTGGGATGACTTTGCAGCAATAGTCGCTACAACTGATTTTGACTTTTTGCTCACCCCGAGCGCAGTGATCTTCTTGCTTCCCGAACTCACCGTCGAACTAATAGAACTCACCACCACTCGGCACGAATATTTGGCACACGCGGCAGCAGAGACACGCAACGTAATCATTGCCTTTGACCCCACACGTTTACTAGTGATCTTTGCCGAGGTCTTCGACTTCACAGCAAATGTTGCTGGTGCAACAGCAGAACCAGCGGCACGTACTCCCGATGTAGAAACTGCAGCGACAAAACGAATATCGGGAATAGTCACTAACCATCCATCGATGCCTTGGACGTCAAAAGTCCAGCGAGTCCATGTAATTGCACCTTGAGTACCGCCATCAGTACGAGCAAGATTCAATGCCCCGGTTTGAAATTCTGGTGTAGCGATCATCTCGGGCGTCGCACCATAAAAGTTCAACAATGCTGCATCTGACAGAACAGCACTCATTGATGCGGCATTCGGTGTTCCGTCACTCCATGTTTGTGGTGCTGACACGCCGTATGTCATCTGTGGCGTTTCGCCGGGCTGCACCATGAGTGAACCCATGTACGAACGCGTGCTACTGAACAGAGCGCCTGTAAAAATTTCTCCCAGTGTGTCGTCAAGACTCAACACCAGGCTTGCCGACAACGTTTCATGCGTGTTTTGCGTGTACGAGCACGCCATAACAGGAACCGCTGAACAGCCCACCTGTTGCGTTCCCTGCATCACAAGAGGAGTGAGAGTTGGCTTTACACGAATGCGAATGGATGCGCCGTCTGTTCCTAAATTGGAGGTATTCCAATAGGTCGGGATACCACTAGCCCAACTCCAACGAAGAGTGCGGCCCAATGTGTTGAGATTGAGCGTGATATCAAATTCTGTGTCAGCCGTAACTGGCGTCAACAAATTACTGGCCCTATTGAAGTCGTAACCCAATTGGCCGGGTTGAATTTGAAATCCCACCGTGATACCAATTCGGTTTGGAGTGGCGTAACACACGCCAGGCGCCGGGGTTTGACCAGTGCGACATAAGTTGAACGGGGCAACCGCTACAGCAATTCGACCCATCGGCACATTTGTCTCGGCAGTTGTTGTGCCGTTAGTAGTGATCGCCGTTGATATTCCACCATTGATCACTGACAACGCTGTGACATATGGACGAGCCGCTACACCGCCAGGCATATTTGCCCAAGTGGCATTTTGTGTCGACACCGCATCGAGTTGAGACTGATCTGGCATCCCAATTTCAGGCGGTGAAGCTGCACTGACATGCGAAACACTTACAAGAAGTGAACTAAGAATAGTTGCGGTAAGAATTAGTCGTTTCATAATGGGCAAAGCCTTTTTTGAATAATTTTCTACACCATAACACCCCTAAATGAGGGCTTTTGAACCCAGCTGCCAGGTAGCACCCTGCACCCGTTAATCCCAAAGGGCCGAGTCCCTGGGAGAGGACTCGGCCCTTGTAAGAAAGCGGCAGCTCGGTTGTGCGAAGAACTAATCGAGTTCGATTGGCTCTTCGTCTTTGGCTGAGAACTCCGCGTCTTCTTGACCATCGAGACCGGCGATGGCACGGATTTTTTGTTCCATGTCCATCATGATTTCAGGATGATCATGCAAGAAGTTCTTTGCGTTCTCACGGCCCTGGCCCATTTGCTCACCTTCATAGGTGAACCATGCGCCGGACTTCTTGGCAATTGCCATTTCGACTGCAAGGTCGAGCAATGCACCTTCGCGGCTGATGCCGTGACCGTACATAATGTCGAACTCGGCCTGACGGAATGGAGGTGCAACTTTGTTCTTCACCACTTTGACACGAGTACGTGAACCCACGACCTCGGCACCGTCTTTGATTGATTCGATACGACGAATGTCAAGGCGAACTGATGAGTAGAACTTGAGTGCGCGACCACCAGGAGTTGTTTCGGGAGATCCGAACATAACGCCAATTTTTTCGCGCAACTGGTTGATGAAGATACACACAGTGTTTGACTTGTTGAGGTTGGCAGTGAGCTTGCGCAATGCCTGGCTCATAAGACGAGCCTGAAGACCCATGTGGCTGTCGCCCATGTCGCCTTCAATTTCAGCACGTGGTGTGAGTGCAGCAACAGAGTCGATAACGACAACATCAAGCGCACCAGAGCGAATAAGCATGTCGACAATTTCGAGAGCCTGTTCACCAGTGTCTGGCTGTGAAATCAACAACTGATCAATGTCAACACCAATTGCTTTTGCGTACACAGGGTCCATTGCGTGCTCGGCGTCGATGTAGGCACAGATGCCGCCATTGCGCTGGGCCTCTGCAACAACGTGCATGGCAAGAGTTGACTTACCAGAGGATTCTGGTCCGTAGATTTCAACAACACGGCCACGTGGCAAACCGCCAACGCCGAGTGCAAGGTCAAGGGGCAATGCACCAGTAGGAATTGACTGGATGGTCATCGAGCTCTTTTCCCCCATGCGCATGATGGAGCCTTTTCCGTATTGCTTATCGATTTGGGCGAGAGCCGCATCAAGGGCCTTATCGCGTTCTGGGCTTGGAGTGGTCATGTGAGTGCCTTTCGGGTTTTCCACTAGCGGTTGCTGTTGGAATGACGGACTGTACGTAATGGGTGTGTTCGAACAACAACACTGTAACTACGAACACCTGTTCGGTCAAGCATTGTCGCCCAATTTCATGTGTACGGGGCAATCCCCCATTTGGCAAGGGTGAGACACCCCCAGGAATCGGCTACGTAGAGGCGCGATTATCAAGCCAGGCTTGGGCTTGAGCGAAATCTTCGGCGGATGGCGAACGAAACGTGATGTCAATTGCGAACCAGACCGTATAGGTCAACGGGTACCCAAGACTGGGAACACAGACAGCCAATGTGCCGGCCACCAACAAAAGTGGCACAAGCGCAACTCCAATCGCCACCGAAATAATCATCCACGAGATGATTGAACCAAAGGTCATGAAAACACCCATGGTGGCTGCGCCTAGTTCAAAACCTTCGTAGCCGCGCTCACGACTGAGACCACACGTTTGGCAATGATCTGCTTTTGTGTACCACGACGTAAAAAAAGCACCGTTGCCACCACACCATGCGCATTGACGCAAGAGACCGCGAAGAAGTTTCTTCGGCAGTGTTGGTGTTTTCTGACTATGCAGTGAGTTCGTCAACAAATTCTCCGAAGATAGTGGCGTATTGAAGAGCTTCTTCTTCTGTATGCACTACGGATATAAGCCACTGCTCATCAAGACCTGGAGGAAGGATGATGCCACGGTTAATACCGTGAATCCATTGTGCATATGCAATATCAAAGTCTGTTGCTTTGTAATCGCGATAGTTCTTTACTGCTTCAGTTGACCACGTGATGCAGCCTTTAGCACCGAACTGCACAGTGTGCGCTGGCAAACCTGCATAGTCAATGATGGAGCCGCATGCCTCAACTAACAGGGCATTACGCGCCACCGTTGCAGCAGTCACTTCTTTCGTGCACACATCAGCAAGAACCGTGCGCGCAACAGCCATGACAAGTGGGTTGCCGTTATACGTACCAACGTGAACAACTTTGCCGCTTTCAATTTGCTGCATGCATTCAAGCGTTCCGCCAAATGCACCAACAGGCAAACCGCCGCCAATGCTCTTTGCCAAACACACCATGTCAGGTTGCACATCAAGTGCTCCCGTTGCTCCGCTCCAACCAGCAGTAATACCGGTCTTCACTTCATCAAAAATCAACATGGTGCCGTGTTCGCGCGTAATGCGTCGAACGTCTTCCAAGTATCCAGGCAGTGGCAAACAAATGCCTATGTTTTCCATGACAGGTTCAACAATGAAACACGCCACATCGTTTCTGGACAATGCACGTTCCAAAGCCTCGGCATCATTGAACGGAATCACAATGGTGTCGCGCACGACAGCATCGGTAACGCCTGCGCTGGACGGTACGGACAATGGATTATCTGCAGGCCCTGCAAAGCGAAGATCAGGCTTCTGCGACACCATGACAACGTCATGATGTCCGTGATAGCCGCCTTCAACCTTGACAATCTTGTCGCGGCCAGTCACACCGCGTGCAACACGAATTGCATCCATGGTTGATTCGGTTCCGGAGTTCGTGAATCGCCACATGGGCAAACCAAAACGATCGCGTAACAGCTCTGCAACTTCTGCAGTTATCTCTGCTGGTGAAACAAACAATGTTCCACTGTCGAGTTGTGTCTCGATTGTCTTTCGAACAAGCGGGTTTACATGACCAGAAAAGAGCGCACCAAAGCCCATGCTGAAGTCAATAAGTTTGTTTCCATCAACGTCAGTCATCCAGGCACCTTGTGCCTTGGCGATAACGATTGGATGTGGGTCATACGCCTGCAAACTTGATGGCACACCGAGGGGAAGCACCTTCTTTGCCCTCGCGTTAGCCGCCTGGGAACCAGGCGTTTTTTCGACGTATGTACGCAACTCACGCTGCGTTATTTGCTTGGCTCTGTCTGCCAAGTTGTGGTGCAACGTGGGATTCGTTGCTGACATTGGTATCACCCCGATTAGCGGTTGTACCCATCCTACTCGTCTTCTGATGAGGTAGTGAGAAAACCTTGTTTCTCTAATGAAGTTGGGACTGTGCGCTCTACATGGCACACTTGTTACACGCATGGTGGGCGTAGCTCAGTTGGTTAGAGCGCTAGGTTGTGGTCCTAGAGGCCGGGGGTTCGAATCCCCTCGTTCACCCCAAATCGTGGGCCGGTATCAATTCAGATACCGGCGGCACGAAGCCCTCATTGGGGAACACATGGCCGTGTCGCCTAGTGTTGAACCTCGTAACGCGCCTTTAGCTCAGCTGGTAGAGCAACGGACTCTTAATCCGCAGGTCCTGGGTTCGATCCCCAGAGGGCGCACCAAATACAAAGGCCCGAGCATTACGCCCGGGCCTTTACTTTTTTGCTTCGATTGCAAGAAGAGTTAGTGCTGTTCAGACCGCCTAGTTCTGTATACGTCTAAATGTCTACAGAACTAGGGCAGAGAACCATCGGCCGCGACGTGAATAACCAATGAGTCAAGGTCATTCAATTGCTTTGTTTCTGTACCAATTGTGATGGTCGATGACCCTGCATTATCTATATTCCAAATAGCTCCACCACCGCGGGCAATTCTGACAAGGGAGTAATAAGTAGCTTGTGCATTTCCAGCGCTCCGCAGCCACTGAAGTGAACCGGAAGAAGTTATTTTCATTAAAAATGCATCAGAATCGCCAACAGCAGTTCGCGTGGTCCCTCGCAGATTTGATGATCCAGAAAATGTTCCCGACAGGTACTTAACGCCAGAGCTATCGACCGCGATAGCTCCACCCCACACATCTCCATCAGCAACGATTGATGCACCAGTGACGGAACCAGAACTGGAGATCTCCACTAACGCAATGGCGCGTGTGTTCACTGCAGTAGTTCTTGTCAGAGTTGTTGATCCATACGTAGCCGACGCCCCGTACAGAATCGGCATCAGCGATATCTCTTGAGTGCTTGCATCTATTGATGCACCTTCTTCGTCGCCTGCGCCACCGCCGCGCAATGACCACACAGGGGTTCCGGAATCATTGATTTTGACCACAAATACGTCGGACGTGCCTGTCGAAGCATTGTTGAGCGGAGCGAGATTGCCAAATTGAATCGTGGGCCCGACGAATAATCCAGTGATGAGTAGATTTCCCGATGAGTCCGTATCTGCAGAACTAAAATATGTTGGCGTACTTGTTCCGAATCTGTTTGCCCACACAAACGAACCGTCAGATGGATCTAGACGGGTCACAAACATGTCTCTTGTGGAGACAGAAGTAAGCGTGGTCGCACCAAACACGACACTGGAACCCTGTGCCACAAAATTTCCCACAACATAGACCTTGTTGCTTGAGACCGAGACATCCGAGCCGCGAACCATTCCCAAAACTTTGCCCCACTGAACAACACCTGAAGAATTGAACTTCATAACGAACTGGTTTTCAGTATTGCTAGAAGTATCGGGATCATTCAGAACAACAGACCCTGATTCGAGTGTTAAACCATTAAATGCACCGACAACATATACGTTTCCATTCGAATCAACATCGACGTAGTCGCCCCAGTTTTGACCACCAGATCCAAACATCGACCGAGCCCACAGCACCGATCCTTCAGGAGAAATCTTGGAGAGCGAAATGTTGCAATGTGCTTGGCCCGCAACATTTGCACCACTAAGAACTGTGGAACCAATGGTTACCGAAGAATTACAAAAAGCTCCAAGAACATACGAATTACCATCGCTGTCAACAATGACATCTCGAGCCTGAGTGTTGCCGGGTGCAGTAGCCAACACCACCCATGGTGCAGACGCTGCTGGGACTGTCGTAGTTGTAGTCGTCGTGGTCGGTGCAACTGTTGTGGTCGTAGCAGCAATAGTTGTCGTTGTGGTCGTAGTAGCGACAGTCGTAGTTGTAGCAGCGACAGTCGTAGTTGTGGTTGACGCACTAGTAGTCGTGGGTGAAATTGTTGTGGTTGGCGCCACTGTTGTAACAGCTGCACGTGGCTTCACCGTCGTTGTTGTCGACGCATCGGTGGTCGTGGTTGCCGGCGTGGTCGTAGTCGTCGTCTCAAGCGTTGCATTTCGCGTCCGAATCGCATCTTCAAATTTACGTTCCTCAACGGGCGGCAGAGACGCGCTAACAGTGGTGGATTGCAAGGCGACGGGAATCGAGACCGTTACAGAGTTAGCACCGAGTGAACCGCTTTCAACCACTGAAGATTTCTTGCCTGTCACACTGACCGATTCGCGAGATATCTCATTGTCGCCAGTTTGTTTTGCGATTTCATATTCGATCCCATTTGCAAGTCCTGCTGCTCCACTTGTTTTCACTTCCACAGTTGGAGTTGCATCGTTTACATTCAATGAAATTTGTTGACCTGATGATGTAGAGACATTTACTGCAATTCCACTTGCACTTGATTCAAGCTTCGCGGTTTGACCATTAGCAGTCGCCACAAGGTTTCCGTCTGCGAGCGAAACGACAACGCCAGGATCATTACTGGAAATACCAGAGCCCCCGACCACAACTTCCACGTTTGTCGAACTATTAGATTCTGGACTACTGAACTCAAGAGCCGCATTGGGTGTGACACCAACGACCTTTGTCGCCGATGGCAACGTAAAGGTGGCTGGCGAACTCGAATCAAGAAAGATGACATAATCCAACGGAGCCGAATCACCTTGCGCCCTCTTCAACGGCCTTGTTGATCCTGTTGCGATATCGGGAGCACCCGGAGAAATGACTCCCCCTGGAGTATTCACGCTCCAATCTCCGGTGGCACTACGCAAGACAAGGATTGTTTTAGCGATTCCAGAATTATTGCTACAGAAAGGACACTTCGCATTTACACGAGAACCCATTGAGGTGAGATCAATGTCCCCTAATCCACCCGTCCATTTTGCAGTGTCGGTTACAGGATCTTTCCCCGAATAAGAAAACTCCCATGTCTCTGCCTTCACATTGACATCGACATATCGATCAGCCCCTGGCCAGTTTGAGTCATAGACCATGACTCGAACAACATCACCATCTAGATACTTCAACGCATATGGCAGTACCGCATGACCACCTGCATCGGAATAGAGGCCCATACTGAAGGGAACTTTTTGTGACGCTAACCCGTCCTTTAGTTGTTTGATTAATTCAGATGGAGCGGTCTGCTGCCACTTGACGGTTTCTTGTTGCACTTCGGGAAGAAATTGTGTGGCGAATGCCCGCATTAATCCATGCGTTACGTCACCTTCATTTTGAAGAAGAGCATTTTCCGGCGTTTCTTTCTTCTCAAAGCGAGAGGCAGCAAGAACTGCAAATCCTTCACAGTGCCCAGCTTGGCGAGCCTGGTTCACCATTCGTGCCCACACTGCCGCTTCAGCTATCGGCACACAAGGATCAGTTTTACCATCGATACATACACCGTCAGAATTTCCGAACATGGCAACAAGATCGGTTTCATCGAAGTTTAAATCTGTCGCAGAGGCTCCAAAATTGGCAAAGGCAAATGAGTCGGTCTGCATCATCATCCCGCTCTCAATCACCTGATTTTTGCCAGAGGAACTAGAGCCACCACCACCGCATCCTGAAAGGACTATTGCTGCACACACTGCAATGGAAAAAAATTTGCGCGACATGAAATTCACTTATCTTTCTTGATTCGTGTCGACTACCAGCCGACACAAGCTTTCGTACAGTTCCAACGAATGACGCCACGGAAATATGCAGTAGAGCGAGTTTGTGATGAACCGTTGGCCATATTGATCGCCACTGCATCATCAATTTTCTGTACATCAAGACTCTGGGCGAGATCCCCAAGATTTCCAGTGAAGTCACCACTGACCATCCCCGACTTTCCGACATATCGGCTGGTCCAATAGAAATTGTTTTTCAGTCTTAAACGACTACGGAGATCTCTGCTGCGTGCAACATTTTTCAGTTCTTCTTCTGTGGGATAAGAACCAAAAGGGCTGCGGAAGGAGCCGTCGTCCCACTCACGCATCACACAACTACTAGTAATTGAGGTTCCCTGACAATCGGCATTGTTATTTAGTGCAATTCCCATTTCGGTGTATTGCGGCCCATCGACTACATCGCGTTTCACTGCAATGATTAGTCCGCCATGCGGGCCAATTTCACCCACACTGCATAGTCCCCGTTGCGCACAAGTAGCCGGCAATGTAGTGGCAGTTGTTGTTGGCGGCGAAGTGGTCTCACATTTCGTCGGCGACCATTTATATCCCACAACATCCATTGCAGGACCCGTATAGCGAACTGTACGAACAGGTCGTACCCCTCGCTTCATAGTGAGGGACCCATCTTTGTACCCCCACGGCGACATGTAACGATTGGCGTCGTAGTACACCGCACCAGTGGAAGTTTCTAGCGCAACTGATCGATTTGCTTGCGTCGGATCGATCACCCAGTACGACAAACTGCTCAACCGGAAGGGTTGTTGACTGACCGACAGAGCACGATTCTTCGTATTGACATCTCTGCAGCTTGAATCGAACTGTGGATCAGCAAAGAAGACGAACACGTCACGCATTTCCTCCACAGATGGCATATGCCAAGTAGCCGAGTCATCTGATTGGAAGTTATCTGCCTCGGTTACCGCAGTACGACGAATTAGTTCAGGGTCACCCGTATTCCCAGCGGGACGAAGTGAAGAACCCCAATCTCGCGATGCAATTTCGTTGTAGAAAATTGATGAGCCATTTTTGTATATGGAAACAACGAGATTCCCCGCTGGGCTCACATCACCCACGGCACATTTGCCTCCTTGGGCACATCTCTTTGCAATGGTTGTGGTCGTCGTTGCGGGGGAAGAATCGTACGTGAACGAACGAACAGGACGAACATATGCTTCACCCGAAGTCTCCTGCGTATTGCGACCTGAAATAAAGTCGGTCTTCATGCGAGCAACACCAGAAACCCCATTCCAGTAGACCTCTTTGTTGCGGATATTTTTTCCGCTTCCAAATTGTTTTCCGATTGCTGAATTCTCAACGCACGCACCTTGTGTATCGGGCCTCTCGCCCGCAGCAAGGTGGCAGATTTTTTCGATAATCAACTCACTCGGAATTTTCCAATCGGAGAAACCACCTCCCTTGTATTTCCCTACTTCATCACTAGCCTGAGACGCCGTTAGAAGTGGGTCCTGGCCACTATTCGCATCGGCCCACCCGGTTGGTGCCATCTCGACATAAGCGGTAATCAAACCTGAGGTCTGCACGTCAATAATGACACCGCCACCTGGACCAGTTTCTCCCAATCTGCACACAGCGTTGCTCTCGCAAGTTTTATCGACTGCCAAGCTCCATGCACGTGCTGGTGCTTGAGTAGTTGTTGTCGTTGGTTTGGTTGTAGGAGGCACAGTCAAACTGACGCGTTGCACATCCCACGAGCGTGCGGGACGGATTCTTGGAGTTCGATTGTCGCCATTCCATTCATTGCCTGACTTGTAATCAAAGGACCGCACCGACGAATTGTTAGTACTGATTTTTTCATTGGTCCAATAGACAAAATTGATGTTGTTTCCGTAGTCGACACCACCAAATCCAAGACCCTCGAGACACTGTTGCGTTTCCACCGATGGCGGAACAACTGAGTTACGACAAATCATTCTGGATTCTGCAAGGGTTGGAACTCGCCAGTCGGATAAACCACCACCTGTATAACTATTTACCTTCTGAAGAGCACTGGTTCGCGCCCCCTCCATCGGATCCTGCCGACCATCCCATCCTTTGGGCGCGATTTCAGTAAAACGAATGGACACTTCTTCCGTGCTTCGTACTTCTGTCATGGCAACGACAACACCACCACCAGGGCCGGTATCACCAATTCGACACACCAATGATGTGGCAACGCACTTCACTGGCACGAACGGCGCAGTGGTCGTTGTAGCAATGGGAGGCACAGTCGATGCCGCTGTTGTTGATGTTGTAGTCGAAGTAGAAGTTGAAGTCGTAGTGGTGGTCGGTACTGCACTACACACAGCCGAAGCGGTTGGGGTAAAAATCAGCGGCACTACGTCAACTGAAGGATAATAACTTTGCTTCAGGTCAGGGTTTCCGTTTGTTCTCATCAAGATAGGCATTGTGGGCCCCCACTTGGTAGAGCTCCAATAGAAAGAAAGCCCGTAACGTTCAAAAATTTTGCCCTTGACCGCTTGATACACCTCAACGGCAGGAATTGACCATCCGGTTTTCCCGTTCAGAGAAAAACCGGCCGCATAGTCAATTGCAGCTGTCTGCGATTGAACAGCGTCGGCAATAGACGTCGTCCATTTCGTTGGGGTTCCTTCAACAATTTTTCCGTCGTGTGTCCCCAACACGAAACCACCATTGGGGCCGACGTTTCCGGGAATGCAATCTGCCACTTCCGCAGTTAATGCAGCATTCTTAGTTCGTGGAGCAACAGAAGAAGTTGATGACGACTCACTGCCGGAACATGCTGTCAGCACCATGCTCGCGACTATCAAGATATTCAATTTTTGTTTCCGTGCACGATTCATGCTGGCTACCTCTTCCCAAATAAGAGAAAAGTTTGACACCGCCACCAAGTCTTGTGTTCATTAAACACAAACTGTCGTACTAGCACCCCAATGAGAGGTAGGTAACTAGAACTTCCTCACTAAGCCAGCCATTCCGAAATAGGCCTGAGTGATCTTCACTCTTTGATTTTGAGATTTATCGGTATTGAGATTGAGGGATTTGATCAATCTGCTGATTGATTTCTCAACCGTCCGTTCACTCACAACTAATCGATCTGCTATTTCTGCGTTGGAATGACCGTGCGCTACCAGCCGCATGATTTGAATGTGTTGATCCGACATTTTCGATGGAATCATCTTCCCGGTGATCTGTGCTGAATCGTCGTTCAAGTCGTGGTCAGTCTCCCAGCAGTGGCGCAGGGCTCCCAACAAAACCTCTGCAGACTCAATGTCGGACTTGACTAGATACACGACTTCGGCGGGAATCTGGGAAGACGTAATGCCCAACAGCCGAGGTGATGCATACGTTGACAGAACCACTATTCCAAGATCGGGTAATTTCCTTCTCAGAACTTCGACCAAATCCATTCCATTTGGCCCTTCTCCAAGATCCAGGTCGACAATTGCCAACTGTGGGTTGAAAACCTCTACCGCAGCCATTGCTGCACCGACTCCTTCGCATGTCAGTAGTTGACTGAATCCACAATTACGAAGAAGCCCCTCCAGCGCAGTCCGTGTAAAGGAATCATCATCTACAACCAGAACGCGGGCATCAAAAAGATTTGTCACGGATTCAACCCCTGAGCCAGCGGCATCGTCAGCATGGCCTGGAGGACTGTTGATTCATCTCGCCTCTCAATGCTCCACTTGCCAGAACTTCGAATATCCACCATAGATAGACCAGATCCTCCACCAATCAATCTTGCCGATACGTCGTCATCCGGTCTCCCATTGTCAGTAACTGTAATTTTGATTGCGGGTTCGGTCACCACAAGTTCAATGTCAATCACAGTTGCTTTCCCATGACGAATTGCATTTCCCATCGCTTCTTCAATTACTTCACCAGCAGCTATCGCAATCGACCGATCAACTTCAGAAGAACTGGGCACAACCTTCCAGTTGATATTCACTAAATCTTTCCATAAGTCGACTTTTCGTTTTACAAGAGATCCAAGATGCGACCGAGATGGTTCATCAAGCTCCGGCAATTCGCCAGAGATTGGCCTCACAAGCGCAGACCACGCATCATCGAGCGCCCTACGGATTGCATTGAGATCCTTTTCATTCACTGCGACATCAATATTCATTGCACACGCCTGTAATCGGGACTGAACTGACCCATGCAAAACTTGAGCAGCTTCCTGAGTCACCAAAGACAAATAGGTATTGCGCATCGCCACCTGCGCAGATCTCTTGTCAAGCGAATTCCTAATAATCGCGATGGAACCCAAATGTTGTCGTCTCCAGACCGGGAAGGCGGAAGAGAGAAAAATCAATATTGCGCTAAACACCATCTCTAATGCCAAATTAGGAAAAGTAATAGCTTTTGCACCCCAATGAGAACGAATCAAGTCGGTAGCGAACGTGTTGACTTGCAACAAAACAAACCCGGACGAAAAAATCAAGAGATGCGCTGAGGGGAAAGACCGCATGAGCGCATTGGCAAACTCACAAACACAAATGAGCACCAAGACTCCAATTGCAAGTAGGCCCACCCCCCTCACGAATCCGAATCTCCGAATCTCGGTCACAACGAACGTCAAGAAAATTATGACGGACAAGTCAAGAGTGCGAAACGGTTCAGTTTTTACCGTCGTTTTTACCAGTTGAAAGAGGCCTGGGGTAACAACGTTGTCGGCATCGGATGTTCGCAGTCGATGACTCAATGTGCGCACGGCATTACTTGAAATCTCTCTGACTTTTGATGACATCGAATCAAATGACCCTTCAATGTCTCCTAATTGCATTCTCAAATGTTCTAACTCTGCGCGACCCTCAGCAAGGCCACTTTCTATTTCCACGGCAACCTGTCGATTAATCTCCTTAACAATTTCGTTCTGCTGTAGCCCAATAATGTCCTGGCGAGCCTCTGATTGAATTCGCAACAGCATTTGAGAACTTTCCCGATCACGAATGTCGAGGACGACAACAACCACCAACGTCCAGATTGCTCCTGATGCAAGCGCAAGTGGCAACTGCGGCAGAGCAAACGAGGCGGTATGAATATCTGCCACTTCTACAAACAAAAACACAGGCAGAAAAAGAAGGATAGAGGTTCCGACTGCAACCAGATAGACGAAAGACCACGCATACGGGTTCTTTAGCTGTCGCCTCCCTACATATAAATGAAGTAGCCATTGAAAGAATGCAGTTACGAGAAGTGTCAACGAAGCGACGACACAAAGATAAAATCCTTTCATTCCTTTGTTATTCAAAGCTTCAGAAAGCACAACCAACATCGCGACTATTGCCCCTATGGACCAGGTTGTCTTCGACAACAATCTGCGTCCACCTAATTGCTCTCGAAACCCCACTTCCGTATTAGTGGCCGCATTTGCTGACATCATGGTGCGACCTTATCGCAGAGCCCAGATACGCAGATTTGTTCAATTAATAGACAGTTTGAACACCCCACAGACCAAACAGTACATTGAAAGCATGGCTGTTCTTGAAGTAGAAACATTCACCCTCGTTGCTGGAATTGATGCGCTTGCATTTCGTGCTCTCGATGAGCAGATGCAGGAATGGTGCTACGTCAATCGCCCAGGCCTTGCACGTCGCACGACAGGTAAAGCAGACGACGGTACGTATGTAGTGATCACATTGTTTGGTGAGGCTTCACAAGCTGACAGCTCGTATTACAAAAACACCGATGCTGTTGTTGCTGCGTGGAGTGTTGCAATTACTGAATCAAGCCGCAGTGTCGCGGTGTATTCACTGTTGTAATTACTGCTGAACCAACGTAATCGGGTTGCCTTCAGGGTCTTCGATACCTGCAATTAAAGCGCGGCCAGGAATCTGAAACGGTTCCGACGTCAACGTGCCACCAAGTGACACTGCCATCGCGCGTGATGCCTCAACGTTCTTTACCTGAATAAAGAGAGTGACTCCGCCCTTAGTGCCTTGACTCATGTGGCCACCGATGCCATTTTCCGGACCACCGATGCCTGTAGGAATCTGACGAAGGAAACCTTCACTGATGTCCCAATTAAACATCTGGCGATAAAACGGCTCGAGCACATCAATATTCAGTGCTTCAATCTGAAAGTACACAACCGGGCGCGCCCATTCGTTCGTCATTTTGTTCTCCTATCGGCTGAAGGCTGCAACCACTTCGACGTGGTGGGTCTCTGGGAAAATGTCTAACACTTCTACTTCACCAAGTTTGTAGCCAGCGTCGCAGAGGTACTTTGCGTCACGTGCACCGGCTACAGGGTCACAACTGACCAAGATGACGGTGTGAGCATCAGTAGCAATAACTGATGCTGCACCCATTTTCCCAAGACCATGGCGTGATGGGTCTGCGATGACTACATCGGCTTCCATGGCATCCCATTGATCCATGTTTGCTTGCTCGATTGTGGCTGCGCATTCAGCCAAGTTGCGTACTGCGTCCTTGCATGCTGATTCAGAAGATTCCACCAACATCAGTTCATCGAAACGCTGTGAAAATGCGAGGCTGAAAAGGCCAATGCCACCGTATGCATCAACCATGTAACCGCCTTCAATGCCGAGTTTGTCGAGACGACGCGACACAGAATCGATAATGAGTTCGGCTGCTTCTGGCGAAGACTGAAAGAACGACCCCATTGACACTTTGTATGTGTGCTCGCCCACTACTTCAGAAATAGATGCGCGCTCGCCTGTCTTCAAACCGGCGGGCAGACCGTTTGCAAGTTTGCCTTCATGGCACCACACACCGATGTTGTTGGTTCGTGCACCAACTCGAATAGTGACTTCACCGGCACCTTCAAGAACTGGATTCGCAATGAAGTCGTTAACAAGTGGGTGAGCAATCATGCAATTGGTGACAGGAACAATGTCGTGTGAATCATGAGCGCGAAATCCGATGACACCATCGTCGCCAGCAACCATGCGCACTGTTGTGCGACGAGCATCTTCCGTAAGGCGACGCAGTTGCGGATCAATCTCCATACGAGCGGTACGGGCATATGCCTCGGCAACGATGGCAAGTTTGGCTTGGCCTTGAATGCGTCGTTCGATGTGTTGGAAATCGCAGCCGCCGCAACCTTCAGCCACATGTGGGCACGGCGGAACACGACGATTGGCAGAAGGTTCAAGAACTGAGATCAATTGACC
>JAPKZY010000064.1 GCA_026393535.1 Actinomycetota bacterium
ATTTCTTCGCCAGTGACAGGATGAGCATTGGGCTCAGAGATAATGCCTACGCTCGCCCATCGCGTATGACCAAGCACTGCAACGCGGGAGTCAGACACGGACAGAGCAGTGCGCAATAGAGCATCTGCGCTCACTGCATCACGCATGTGCTTGGTGTTGTCACCAAGTTCGCCGATTTCCGCAGCAGCTTTGTATACAAAGACCAACGTGGAACCGCTGTGGCGAACACTGGTGTTGGTAAACAACGGATCAGACATACGGCCGGCCATAAGACCAGTTAGTTCAGTTGACAACGAAGTAAACGAAGGCGATGTAACCAGAACGCTGATACCAGCAGAGTCACGGCCACGTACTTCCATTCGGTCGATAGCCGAGAAAGCCTGATGGATTGCAAAATACCCAACCAATGATGATGCACCAGCACCAGCACCTGCAAAAACATGCACGGCATCGGCTGCACGCAAACGATCGCGACGAATTGCCCACGAGGCATCTTTCACTCGCGACAAGCGAGCAACTTCGGCATCGAGTGTGGCCGTATCAACATGAAGCGCATCAATGCGCGCTTCTTCAGCTGCAGCCACGACATCGATGGCGTCAAGAGATGCAGTAGTCCGCCCAATCAATGCCGCATTGCCAACAAGCGCCTGAATACCGGCGTCTCCACGCAGCAACTGGTCGGCAGCCATGAGCGCATCGGCGATGAGAGAGCAATCAGTGCCCGCATTTACTGCAGCTGTGAGTAGTTCCTCGATGCTCTGGGCGGTAGGCACACTACGGGTGCTCGGCCGGGGCAGGATGCCAATAATGCCGCACATGCCTACAGATTACTCTCGCTGGTCGGTGCCACTAGTGCGTTCCCTCAATAGACCCGCCATGGATCTCGACAAGAGATTGGGCTAGACGCATGGCAATGGACTCTGCAGTGACTTGATCTGCTGCTTCCACCATGACGCGCAATAAAGATTCTGTTCCCGATGACCTCACCAAAATGCGCCCATTGTCGCCCAATTCGGCTTCTGCCTGCGCAATCTGTTCGGCAATGTCATGCACAGGATCATGTACCCGATTGAGAGTACGAATATTCACCAGTATTTGCGGATACGACTGCATGATGGATGCGGCTTGATCAAGAGTGACATGTGCACGCGTGATGTATTCAACCAATTGCAGTGCAGCCAGTAGACCATCACCCGTTGTGGCATGTGCACGGTGAATAACATGGCCGCTCTGTTCCCCACCTAACACGAAATCAAATTCATCAAGTGCAACAAGAACGCTACGGTCACCGACTGGCGTAATGACTACATCAATATTGTTGTCACGCATGGTGTGATGAAAACCAAGGTTTGTCATCACAGTCACTGCAACACCTTTGTTGCGAAGAAGCCCACGATGCGCAAGATCAACTGCAGCAATTGCCATGATGTGGTCGCCATCAATCAGTGCACCACTCGCACTAACAGCAATCAGTCGATCGCCATCTCCATCAAAGGCAATTCCGATATCGGCGCCCTCTGCAATTACTTGCGCAGCCAATTGTTGCGGTGCAGTTGCACCACAATTGTCGTTGATATTGCGACCATTAGGCGATGCATGAATCACCGATACATCTGCACCAGCAGTCATAAAGACTTCAGGCGCAACGCGCGACATCGCACCATTGGCACAATCAAGAACTATCCGGACTCCCGACAGTGCTTCACCAACAACATTGAGACGATGTGTTGCATACTCGCCAAGAATTCCAGTGGCATCGTGAATGACTGGCTGTTCATGTACGACAGGTTCAGAAACCATGGCGTGCCATTCACGCTCGATTTCAATTTGTTCTGCGTCACCTAGTTTTGCGCCGCCCGATGCAAACACTTTGATTCCATTGTCAGACCACACGTTGTGTGATGCAGTAATTGCAATACCCACCCAGCCGTATTGCTCTGCGGCATATGCAATGGCCGGGGTTGGCACAACACCCATGAGATGAACTGCAACGCCCTCGGCTGCGCATCCGGCAACGATGGCATCTTCTAATTCAGAACCACTTTCGCGCGTATCGCGACCAATGACAATGGCTGTAGGGCGCAGAACACGTGCGGTGGCACGTGCAAGGTCACGAGCTAAATCAGTAGTGAGTTCGTCGATAGCGACGCCACGAACGCCGTCTGTTCCGAAATGCAACATGTATTGATCTCCTCGCGTGAGGTGCAGAGCACGCCACGCAGATAGGAATCAGCGCTTGGTGAACTGAGGCGCCTTACGGGCCTTCTTAAGACCGTACTTCTTGCTTTCTTTCTTACGTGAGTCACGGGTAAGAAGACCAGCTTTTTTCAGTGCTGGACGCATTTCAGGATCAAGTTCAATGAGTGAACGAGCAATAGCCATGCGCAATGCGCCAGCTTGACCAGTGACGCCACCACCAAAAATATTTGCGTGAATGTCGAATGACTCTTCACGCTCTACAACGCGAAGCGCTTCGGTAACAACCATGCGCTGTGTTGCTGTAGTGAAGTACGCCTCGATTGGGCGACCATTGACAACGATTTTTCCGGTGCCGGCGCGAGTGATTGCGCGAGCAACAGCTTCTTTACGACGACCAGTTGTTTGGGTGAGAACTGTGTTAGCCACGATGACTCCTTAGTAGATCAGCGTGCCTTGGCAGCGCTGAGATTGAAAACGACTGGGGACTGTGCAGCATGAGGATGTTCAGGTCCTGCGTACACGTTGAGCTTCTTCACCATCTGGCGACCAAGTGGTCCCTTTGGCAACATGCCTGCGATTGAACGAGTGATTGCATCAGCAGGTTTACGATCGAGCAAGTTTTGGTATGTCTCGCTCTTCAAACCACCTGGATAACCGGAGTAGGTATACACCATGCTCTTTTCAGACTTGCCAGATGTCATAACGATCTTCGATGCGTTAATGATGATGACGTGATCGCCTGAGTCCATGTGAGGAACGAACGTTGGTTTGTGCTTGCCGCGAAGAAGACGTGCAACTTCGGTGCAGAGACGACCAAGGACAAGACCTTCAGCGTCGATGACGTGCCACGCGCGGGTGATCTCGCTTGCTTTTGGTTGGTATGTACGCATAAGACTTCTTTCAAGGGAACCCACAACGGGCCGCCGGAACCCCTAAATGGGGGCTTAGTAAGGATAGGGGCGAGATATGCCTCTCGGCAACCGCGAAAGCCAAGTGACGATGACCTTTTATATGGTCAGAATCGGTTCCCCTGGATAACCCACATCCCACAGGGTTAGGCCACAGGCTGGGGCAACTTGGGACCCATGGGCGCGGTCGCGAGCCAACAGAACTTCTCGGGTGTCGCTGGCTGGTCGGTGGCCGAGGCCTACGTCCACTAAAAAGCCAACGAAGCTTCGGACCATTTGGTAGCAGAAGGCATTTGCCCGAATCTCAAACACCAGAACGTTGTTGCCCTGGTCAACCCATTTTGCCGAATATACCCGACGATGCATGGACGGAACGGGAGCACCCTCAATCAAGTCATTGCGTCGACAGAATGCAGAAAAATCGTGCTCCCCTATTAGCGGATCAATTGCCAGCGTCATGAGCGGCAGCGACAATGGGCGGCGAACGTGCCACGCACGATCAACCAACATTGGGTCGGGGGTTTCAGAGTTCAGAACCGTGTAGCGATACCGACGCCAGATAGCGCTGTAACGGGCATCGAACTCATTGCTGACCCACTCAGGGTCTGACACTGCAACGTTTGGTTTACATAATGCATTAACGCTGCGTACAAATGCAGGGAGCCGCGTCTCTGCTGGAATGTCAACGGTGATGACTTGACCACGTGCATGCACGCCCGCATCAGTGCGACCTGCAACATCGATATGCACACGATGACGTGCGACGGTTGAAATCACATCAGTCAGTAGTCCTTCGACGGAATTGATTCCCTCGTTGATAACAAATCCACGAAACGCGGCGCCGTGGTACCCCACACGCAAACGTACCCGCCGTAAGGCGGGTCCGTTAGTAAAGTTCTGTTCCGGTTGAGACACCGGTATTGGCCTTAGACGAGTTCGATACGTACTTCAAGCGCAGCGTCACCGAGACGATGACCGAGCTTCAAGATACGTGTGTATCCACCGTTACGACTGACGTAACGAGGTGCGATCTCATTGACAAGCTTTGATGTCATCTCTTTGTCACCGAGGTAACCCTCGATCTGACGAATGCGATGAACGCGCATTGGCGAATCGCCTTGTGCTTTCTTTGCTTTCGTGATGAGCTTTTCTGCAATAGGACGAAGTTCTTTTGCTTTTGCTTCTGTTGTCTTGATTCCTTCAGCTGCGAACAGTGAAGCGGCCATGTTGGCCATCATGAGACGCTGGTGCTGTGCACTTCCGCCAAAGCGGGGGGCGCGACGTGGAGTTGGCATTGTCGTTCCTTAATTCCTGTGATTACGCGCGAAGCGTAAGTCCACGCTCATCGAGCTTCTGGATGATTTCATCCAGGCTCTTCTGACCGAAGTTTGTGATGTTGAGCAAGTCGTCGATTGACTTCAAAAGAAGTTCGCCGATTGTGTTGATTTGTCCACGCTTCAAGCAGTTGCGTGGGCGCTCGCTGAGATCGAGGTCTTCGATTGGCAAGTCAAGGTCAGGTACACCGACATTGGCGCCCATTGGCTCGCTGAGCTCAAGTGACTGTGGCTCTTCTGACAAAGTTGCGATGAGATCAACAAGTGAACGCAATGTTGCTGAAGCAGATGCCAATGACTCACGAGGAGAAATTGAACCATCAGTTTCGATGTCGATAACCAAACGGTCATAGTTGGTGCTCTGAGCAACACGTGTTGGCTCTACTTCGAACATCACGCGACGTACTGGTGAGAAAATTGCATCGATGGGGATTACTCCGATGATGCGGCTCTCTGCGTCACGGTCGGTGGAAAGATATCCGCGGCCGCGCTCGACTGTGATGTCGAGTGCAAGATGTGAACCAGCATTAAGAGTTGCAAGGTGAAGTGATGGGTTGAGAATCTCAACATCAGAGTTTGTTGGGATGTCGCCGGCCTTAAGGATCATTGGACCCTTAACGTCAACGCGCATAACAACTGGCTCGTCGTTCTGTGACATAACAACAACATCTTTCAAGTTCATGATGAACTCTGTGATGTCTTCTGTCATTCCCTTGATTGTTGTGAACTCATGCTCAACACCGTCGAACTTGACAGTTGTGATTGCAGCCCCAGGAATTGATGACAACAACGTACGACGAAGTGAGTTACCAATTGTGTGGCCGAAACCTGGCTCGAGTGGGCCAACGGCGAAACGCTGACGTGTTGGGTGATCTTCGCCGATTGCCTCGACTGATGGACGCTGGATTACAAGCATGATTGGCTCCTAAGAAAAGACTGGGTTACTTCGAGTACAACTCAACGATGAGCTGTTCGCGGACGGGGACATCGATGTGCTCGCGCTGTGGCAAGTCACGAACTGTGACTTGCTTGTCGCCAGCCTCTAGCCAACCAACAAGTGGGCGGTCAAGAGTGTCGATGTTGTGTGTGATCTGAATCATTTCTTTTGCCTTAGGAGCAAGTGAAATGACATGACCACGCTTTACACGGAATGAAGCGATGTCCACGCGCTTGCCATCAACCTGAATGAGGCCGTGGTTTACGAACTGACGAGCCTGGGGGCGAGTTGCTCCCCAACCGGCACGGAACACGATGTTGTCGAGACGCTGTTCAAGAAGACGCAACAAGTTTTCGCCTGTTGGGCCTGCAAGACGAGTTGCCTCTTCGTAGGTCAAGCGGAACTGACGCTCGAGCACACCGTAGATGTACTTAGCCTTCTGCTTCTCTTGTACCTGTGCAAGGTATTCACTGCCGGCGTTACGACGACGTGTACGACCATGCTGACCAGGTGGGAACGGACGACGATCGAGCGCCTTTGATCCCTTGGCATTTTCATAAATGTTCGTGTTAAGACGGCGCGAGATGCGCACTTTTGGTCCTGTATAACGGGCCATGATTAGCTCCTACGACGCTTTGGTTGAAGGCAACCGTTGTGAGGTACTGGAGTGACATCTTTGATGCCTGATACTTCAATACCAAGATTCTGAATTGAACGAAGCGCTGTGTCGCGACCAGAGCCTGGACCCTTTACGTGCACTTCTGCGCGCTTAAGACCATGCTCCATTGCAGCCTTGCCAGCTTTTTCTGCTGCCATTTGAGCTGCGAACGGAGTTGACTTACGTGAACCCTTGAATCCAACGCCACCAGACGATGCCCATGCAATGACATTGCCTTCAGTGTCTGTAATAGACACGATGGTGTTGTTGAAAGAACTCTTGATGTGAACAACGCCAGTTGTGACGTTCTTGCGCTCACGCTTACGTGGACGACGTCCACCTGCTTGTGTCTTGGCCATGGTGTTATCTCACTGCCTTTTTCTTGTTAGCTACGGTCTTCTTAGGTCCCTTACGTGTGCGTGCATTGGTATGCGTGCGCTGTCCACGAACAGGAAGTCCCTTACGGTGACGAATACCTTGAAGGCATCCGATTTCGATCTTGCGTTTGATGTCCTGCTGCACATCGCGGCGCAGGTCACCTTCAACGGTGGCGTTCTGATCAACCCAACCGCGGATGCGGTTGACTTCATCTTCTGTGAGATCGCGAACGCGAGTGTTCTTGTCAAGCCCTGTGGCCTCACAAATTTTCTGCGCGGTCGAGCGACCGATGCCAAAGATATATGTCAACGAAATTTCCAAACGCTTTTCGCGTGGAATGTCGACTCCAACAATACGTGCCATGTGTTTACGTTTCCTTCGTTGACTCTCTAGCCCTGGCGCTGCTTGTGCCGGGGGTTTTCGCAGATCACTCGTACTCGCCCATGGCGACGAATGATGCTGCACTTCTCACAAATTTTTTTGACGCTTGTGCGTACTTTCATTGCGTTCTCACTTAAACCTGTATGTAATTCGACCTCGGGTGAGGTCGTATGGGGTTAGTTCCACTTGGACTTTGTCGCCCGGAAGAATACGGATGTAGTGCATACGCATTTTTCCAGAGATATGCGCCAACACTTTGTGGCCGTTCTCTAATTCCACACGAAACATTGCGTTTGGTAGGGACTCGAGAATCGTGCCTTCGAGCACGATCGCATCTTCTTTCGGCTGAGCCAGAGTGGACTCCTTAGTTAGTTGGGACAGGACGCCCCTCTAGCAGACTTGCAATAGGGGCGAGTGACAATGCTATCGGCGCATCTGCCACACACCAAGTGCCGATTACCGTCTTTGTTCGACGGCTTCGGTGAGGCGGACAAAGACTTCGTCGGGGCTTCCTAC
>JAPKZY010000073.1 GCA_026393535.1 Actinomycetota bacterium
AGTTCGGCAATGGTGAAATCACCGAACTCACTGATGAGTCTGTCGCACGGTACACGTTTGGGTTTAACAGGAGTCTTGAAGGGTTTGTCGAAAGACCTAGCGAAATTCAATATCACGGTGAACCAGTTGTTGCCAGAACGATTTGATACTGCGCGTCAAGAACAAATGGCTCACGTTGCAATGAAGATGCTTGGTATCACGTATGAAGAAGCGCGAGCACAACAAATTGCGTCCATTAAAGCTGGTCGACTTGGTCGACCCGACGAATTTGGTGATGCGTTTGCATTTCTCTGTGCTGCACAAGCCGGTTATATCAGTGGTCAAAACCTGCAACTTGATGGTGGCAGTTACGAAGGAGTTTTCTAATGACAATGACATCAGTACGCGCGGGTAGTCACGTGGGCCGTCCAATCGAACAATTGGTCAGTGAAATCTCTACGTTGCATTCACAATTCGATGCAACTGCAGCAGAGTCTGAAGAACTTGGTGATGCTCCGCCAGCATTAGTGGATCTCATGCGTCAGATTCGCGTACCCATGATTAAGGCACCTCTTGAAGCCGGCGGAGATCGACTGTTATTAGCGGACCAGTGCCGCTATTTCACCGCATTGAGTTACTCAAACGCAACGGCCGCATGGACTGGTTTCAACCATGCAGGTGCAGCTGCTGCTGCAGGGTCACGCCTTAGTGATGAGGGTGTTGAATTGCTATTTGGTACAGATTCATCGCCGTTTCTCGCAGCCGTGGCCTTGCCGACCGGAACATTTACTCGTGTAGATGGTGGAGTGTTGGTAAACGGCACATGGAATTATGCAAGTGGAGTTCGCCACGCCGATTGGGCCATGTTGACTGCAATCGAAGCATCGGATCAGCCATCTGTAACCCTGGCGGTCATTCGTACAGCTGATGCCACAGTGCACGGGGACTGGAATGTCATGGCGCTGAAGGGAACTGGCAGTGTCTCAATCACAGCGAAAGATGTGTTTGTTCCGACGGCGCTAACGGTTGACCCAATGGAACCACCGAAACGTGGCGGTGCCATATACGGATTGAACTACACGGTTTTTGTTGCTGGTGAGAACCTTGGCTTCACTTTTGGAACATGTCAGAGATTCATAGATGAACTTGTTGTGTATGCGCGCAGTAAATCACGCGGGTTTGATGGTCGCCTTGCTGATCGTGGTGCGTTTCAATACGAACTCGGTCGCAGTGCGCAACAACTTAAGGCTGTGCAGGCCCATGCGCTTGCCACACTGGCAGAAGTTGATGAAGTAATGGAAAATGGCGGCGAGTTCAATGCACGACATGAAGCTGGTGTTGCAGCCATGACCGCATATTGCACTGAGACTGCAGTAGCTGCCATTTCACGCCTCATGAGTTTCGCTGGTGCAGGTGCCTTGTTCAATACAAGCCCGTTACAGCGCTGCTTTAGAGATGCACAAGGTTCAGCACAGCACCTTGTGGCCTCGAATCAATCACTTGATAAATTCGGCGCCGTATTGCTAACTGACGCATAATTATGAAAATTGCAATTGTCGGCGGTGGAATAGGTGGCCTCACTACAGCTCTTGCGCTGTCACAGAATGCCCATGACATCACTGTCTTTGAACGTTCGGCAGGCATCCGAGAAATTGGCGCTGGTGTACAGATCAGTCCTAATGCCGGAAGGCTCTTGCATTCATTAGGCCTCGGTGCGGCTTATTCAGAGATATCGGTGAATCCACATCGGGTAGTACTTCGGCGTTGGGAAGACGATTCCATTATCCGAGCCACAGATCTTGATGAGAGCTTCTTGTCGCAACATCAAGTACCACTAGCAAACGTGGCACGTAATGAATTGGTAGAGATACTGGGTAGTCCAGTTGCTGCGCGCGCAAACGTGACACTGAAGTTTTCAACACATGTTGTCTCAGTGGAACCAGGCGATTCATCGTCTGAAGTGATTTTCGCAGATGGCTCTTCGCAGTCGTTTGACATTGTGATTGGTGCAGACGGTATTCATTCTGTAGTGCGACCATGTGTTGGCGGAATTGACAAGCCCCGATTCAGTGGCTCAGCTGCGTATCGCGCATTGGTGCCGCGTAGTGCCGTTGAAGATCTGCCGATCGATGTAACCAACCGCATGGGGCCAGACCGCCATGTCGTGAGTTATTTCATTGGTCGCAATCGCAGCCATCTCAACCTTGTTTGTATTTCGCCGGAGGATTCCTGGGAAACCGAATCATGGACTGAACAAGGAACCATGGAAGATCTGTATTCACGCTTTGAAGGGTGGTCTTCGGATTTTCTTTCGCTCCTTGGTCGAATTGAAGAGCCAATCTTCCGGTGGGCGTTGTATGACCGTGAACCTTTGGAACAGTGGGGAATAGGTACAACCACTTTGCTTGGCGATGCGTGTCACCCGATGCTTCCGTTTATGGCGCAAGGTTCGTGCCAAGCAATAGAAGATGCCATAGTTCTGGCACGCTGTCTGTCAGATGCAAACACCAGTGATGCAGCTAGTGCACTACGTAGATACGAAACTGCGCGTCAGGGCCGTACGGCGCAGGTACAAACATCATCAGTGATGAACAGGGACTTGTTTCATATGGTTGACGGCAAAGAACAAAAAGACCGAGACTTGATTTTCTCTATCAGCCCACCAGGAATGTCAATTCTTGATTGGGTGTACGAATACGACGCGCTTACAGTCTCTGTTTAGTTAGACAGCGGGTAAAAGTTGAGACATCTCAACTAATCGGCTGTCAAGCAACGCCGCGTGGCGTACTTTGGCAATCTCGCGGTACTTCGCATTATCAACCTTGTCGATGAAATGTTGACGAGTGGGGTAGCGAACAAGAATCGCTAAGTCCCAATCTTCGTCTCCGATGACGGTGTTTTTTGGTAGCCCCATCCAAATGGGTTCGCTTCCGAACTTCACGTCTTCAGATTCATTCAGTTCGCCGTATCGACGGAATGCTTGCCCGCCGGTCATGCCATCGACACCGAAGCCGTCAAGGGCAAAGTCTCGAAACTTCAACAAGTTCAACATGACAATGGATTCGTGTGGGTCAAGTGAGCGCATTGCGTCAATAGCTGCGTCGTTTGCTTCAATATGGGGCATATATAGAGAATAGTCAGTAACTCCTACATGTCCTGTAGCGCATAGACTTTCTGAGAACCAAGGGGGTTGTATGAACGGTGACCAAATGATGAGGGCGCACTCCGCCACTCTTCCTGCTCCACAGTTTGAGAATCCTGCGTGGGTTACCCCTGTTGCATTGGCTAACGCGCGGGTGGCAATTGTGACTTCTGCAGCATTGTACGCAGTTGGTGATGAAGCCTTCTCCGCAGGCGACACTGGTTACCGATTGATTGATCGTGATCGTCGTGATCTTGTTCTCGGACACTGGAGTCCCAACTTTGATCAGATGGGCGTGAAGATGGATCTCAATGTGGTGTATCCCATTGATCGCCTTGAAGAATTGGCAGCACAAGGAATCATTGGTTCTGTTGCACCGCGACACGTTTCGTTTGCTGGAAACCAACCAGATGATGTGTCAACTATTCGTATGGATACCGGCCCATCTGCAGCTGCACAACTTCGTCAAGATGGTGTTGATGTCGTCATCTTGACTCCTGTTTGACCTCTTTGTACGCGCACCGTGAGTGTGCTTGCGCATATTTTTGAAGCTGCAGGAATTGCAACTGTTGTGTTGTCTTCCGTACGTGAGGTCGCACAAAAGGTTGCTCCACCACGTGCATTGCATTGTGAGTTTCCACTAGGCCGACCATTAGGAATTCCGAATGATGTTGAGTTTCAGATGGACGTAATTAGTCGAGCTTTTGCCCTTCTGAATGAACCGTCTGGCCCAGTCCTGGTCGATCATCCAGTCGTAATTGAGGCAGATGAACAACCAGTATCTTGCGCTATTCCACCTCGATTTGATGCCACTCTTCCCCCAAGTGTTGATGAGGCCCGTGGCTTGAAAAGGGCCTATGACCGTGCGCTAGAACGCAGGGGAGTTACGTCAGTCGGTCGTTGCATCACCGCAGATGAAGTACCGAACGCATTGGCAATTCTTCATGCAATTGCGAATGGACAAGATTGGACTACCGCAGAAATTCCTCTGGCGGAAGAGCCATGGAGAATTGGTTTTTCGAAACGACAGAAGCCGGTAAAACTGTTTTAGGTGCGCGCGCAGCTATGAAAGATGCCGGAGCAAAGTTTCCAATGTGGTTCTATATGGCCCCAGGAAATCGTTAAACGTTAATTATGCGGGGCGCGGGTCGCGCCACATGGTCCACAACGTTGGGCAACCATCGTCAGTAATTTCCTCAAGTACCGAGAACCCAAACCGTTCATAGAACGGAAGGTTCTCGGGCTTTTGAGTTTCCAGGTATGCCGGCATGTGAGTTGCATCGCATACTTCTAAGCGATGAGTAAGTAGCGCGCCGCCAAGGCCTTTGCCTTGAAATGCAGGGTCAACTCCCAAGAGCCCTAGATACCAATGCGGTTCCTTCGGATGCTTCTTAGCCATTGCGTCGAGAAGCTTGATTCCCTTTAAACGATTCCGCCCTTTGATTAGACCACGTGCAGATCGAAGTGACACGCGAAGCTCTTGTAGCCATGGGCGTGGCGCATCACCAGGTGCGAGCCATGATGCGCTGGCAACAACGCGGCCATTACGAATGATGACTTCAACAATTCCGTGTTGTACGGCATCACGCATTACAGCCGTTGCATAATTAGGAAGCATCACATGCTCTTGCACTGCATTTCGCGCAAAGAATCCGAACATCGGATCTGGCCAGAAGGCCCTGCTGGTCGCTGCAACAGACGTATGAAAATCTTCTGGTTTTAGATTCGTGATGTCGTTGTTAGTCATTTCATACCCCCAAAGCAGAAGTGAGATTTTTGAATAAATCGTCGTAGGTTTCTAGTGCCTGAAATTGTGGAAACTCTTTTTGAATATTCTCCGGCGCATGAAAAAGAAATCCGGCATCTGCTGCACCCAGCATCGCGGTGTCGTTGTAAGAATCTCCGGCTGCTGCCACGCGATAGTTGAGACCCTTGAAGGCCTGAACGGCAAGTCGCTTCTGGTCAGCTTGGCGTAGTTCGAAGTCCACAATGTGATCATCTTTCACAATCAGTCGATGGCAGAACAATGTTGGCCAATGCAGTTGGCGCATGAATGGCCGACCAAATTGCTCAAACGTGTCAGACAGGATGATCACTTGTGTGCGTTCACGCAACGCATCAAGAAAATCAATCGCGCCATCCATAGGGGAGAGTTCTGCAATGTGCGTGACTTCATCAGAAGGTCGTAATTGGGTTCATCGCGTGTGGTGCGACGAAGTTCCGGAATGCCTGTGCTTTCAGCAACCGCAATCCAGATTTCAGGAATCAGGACTCCTTCAAGATCAAGCGTGACGATTCCTTGGTGGGGTGAGGTTGCAACTGCCATTCAACTATTCTCTCACGCAAAATGGTCAGTAACTGATTTGATTACGTATGACCATGTCTCTGAACAGATCAGTACCCTTGGGCCATGAGTCAACTTCCTCCGTGCCCAACATGTGCCTGCGCATATACCTATGAAATGGGTGCCTTGCTAGTCTGCCCGGAGTGCGCTCATGAGTGGTCGCCTGAGAGCGAAGCCTCGGAAGCCGTGTCTGATGAACCATCCGTCATTCGTGATTCAGCAGGCAATGTTCTGGCAGATGGCGACACCGTCACCGTGGTGAAGGACTTAAAGGTCAACGGCCGGCCAACCAATATAAAGGTGGGCACCAAGGTGCGGAACATTCGATTGGTGCGCGACAACGGCGACCATGACATTGACTGCAAAGTGGATGGCTTCGGCGCCATGTACTTGAAATCAAGCGTGGTGCGTAAGTCGTAACTGCAGTGCGCATGGGGTGTGTCCCGCATGACACAATCTGAAGATGACAAATCTCGTATCAGTTACCCGTGACATTGCAGCTAGCCCAGAAAAGGTGTGGGCGCTCGTGACTGACTTGCCGCGTATGGGTGAGTGGTCGCCTGAGAATCAAGGTGGTACGTGGGCGAAGGGCGCAACAGGCCCCGCAGTTGGTGTTCGCTTTAACGGTAAGAACAAGAATGGCAAGAAGGCGTGGTCAACATCTGTTGAAGTGAATGTCTATGACGCACCGAAGAAGTTTTCTTTTGGTTTGATGGCCCTAGGTAAGAACTGGTGTGACTGGATCTATGAGATCGAACCAACTGCAACTGGTTGTCGTGTGACACACAGTTGGGATGACCACCGCGCTTCGTGGGCTGACTTCTTAGGAAAACTTGTTAGTGGTGTTTCGAATCGCGCAACGCATAACCGCGCGAACATGGAAATCACTCTCGACAAATTGGCAGCTGCAGCAGTTAGCTGATTACTGAATCCGCAAAGTGAAGGCCGGAGATGAGTCTGGTCGGTACGGCAAAATGATGTCGTCGCCTATTCGTGAGAGTTGATGGTCGTACCCCAACAAGAATGTGTCGCCTGTGGGTAGTCCGGCAATGCTGACAACTTTTGAACCCGGACGACCAAGTACCATCGCATACGTGTATCCGTCGGCACCGCGAGTGAGTCGGACAGTGTCACCTTCTGCAGTTGAAAGCTGTGTAATTTCGTGCGGTTGAGACGCGTAAATGGCAGCACCATTGACCTGTAACCATTGGCCGATTGCTAGCAAACGCTCTTGTTGAATCCACGGGATCTCGCCAGATGCCATCGGTCCGACGTTCAGCAAAAAGTTGCCACCTGCAGCAACAATGTTGATGAGCATGTGAATCAATTCGGTGGAAGTGGCGTACGAAGAATCATTCTCTTGTTCGTTGTAGCCAAAGCTTGTGCCGATACCGCGACACACTTCGAATTTCTTACCTTCAAGAGGCGGAGTCGCTGTGTACTCAGGTGTCACAAAATCTGCATGTGCAGTGCCTTGCATAACACCAAGAAAATCAAAACGATCATTCACTACGCCTTCTGGGTTTGTGTTGTAAAAATGTGCGAAGAGATCTGCAGCACCGGCACCAAAACCCGGATACCCAATGTCGTTCCACAACACGTCGGGTGAGTATCGGCTGATTAGTTCTCGGTAATGCGCATCAACGTATGCGTGGTACACATCGTCTTGAGGAATAGCGCCGTATAACGAGGCCCATCCGTCAATGCCCAGGCCTTGAAATGTCCAGTCAATTCCGCCGGAGTAGTACAGCCCTAGTCGCATGCCATGTGAACGAATTGCCTCTGCGCATTCACCAACGATGTCTCGAGTTGATGTCCACTGTGGACCTTTGTGTGGGTTCGGTGTTGCGCTTGGCCACAACAACACGCCATCGTGATGCTTTGTTCCCATTACGCAATACTTCGCACCTGATGCTGCGAATAAATCTCCCCACCGTTCTGGTTGCCAACCTTGTGATGCTTCAAAAAATTGTGGGACAAAATCTTCATACGGTTGATCGCCGTATTTTTCTGCGTGGTGCAGGGCAGCGGGGGAGTCGGCAGCTTGCAGTGAATTCCAGTACCACTCTGAATACGGGCTTGCGGTAAACGCTTCACGCTCGCCTTTTTCGGCAGCCAGGGTAAATGGGTCATCAGAAACTGGGGCAAATGCTGGGATGGTGGAAGAAAACCAATGCACGAAAATTCCGAATTTTGCACCGTCGTACCATTGCGGAACAGCGTGTGATTTCAATGACTCAAGATCTGATGTGTATTGCCCCATTGCCTTACGGTAGACCAGAAAATGCGACGTCAAGTTGTTGGAATAGACCCTCTATATAGAGGTGTGCAAGGCTGATATCCCAAACCGGAGGTACATCATGGAAATTCTCACCGAACTAACAAACAACATTCTTGTCATCACCCTTAACCGGCCCGAGGCTGGCAATGCGCTCAATGGCGCTCTCAGTGAGGGATTGTCGAATGCTTTGGCAGATGCAGCCACTAATCCTGAAGTGCGCGCAATTATCGTGACTGGTGCAGGTGAGAAAATTTTCTGTGCAGGCATGGACTTGAAGGCGTTTGCTGCGGGTGAAGATCTTGCAAAGATCGGAATGGGCTTTACAGCGCTTCGTCAGTGCACGAAGCCGTTAATTGCAGCAGTGAATGGACATGCACTTGCTGGCGGTTTTGAAGTTGTGATGTTGTGCGACTTGATCGTGTCAATTGATACTGCGCGTTTTGGTATTCCTGAAGTGAAGCGCGGATTGTTTGCTGCTGGTGGCGGCGTGCGTTTGCCAGCACGAATTCCATTGGCAGTTGCAATGGAAATGGGACTTACGGGTGACCCAATTGATGCAGCCCGTGCAAAAGAACTAGGGCTTATTAATCAGGTTGTTCCAGCTTCTGAATTGCTTGAGGCCGCAAAGGCGCTTGCTGCACGAATCACTGTGAATGGACCGTTGGCTGTGCAAGCAACAAAGCAACTGATGCTTGACGAGATTGGTGATGGCAACCCTGCACTGCTTGGTCAGCTTCAGCGTTCAGTGTTTAGCAGCGAAGATGCCAAGGAGGGCCCTCGCGCATTTGCTGAGAAGCGTGCTCCTAATTGGCAAGGCAAATAACGCCTTTTCTGACAAACCGACTGGTTCTCCAGCGTTGCTAGTGTTCAGTTCATGACAAAAGCAATTCTTACTAAAGACTCCATCGACCTTGGCATCGTTGTGTGCGATGCAGATGCATCATTGGCTTTTTATCGCGACACATTAGGTTTCACATTTGAAGGTGAAATGCCAATGCCCGGCGGAGGAACTATGTATCGCGTATTGGCCGGAACAACGTTGTTGAAGTTGGTGAAGGCTAATAATGATCCTGCAAAAGCAGCAGGCGGCGGCATCACAGGTGCATGCGGTTATCGCTACTTCACACTCAGTGTGAGCAATCTTGAAGAAATCACAAATGCGTGCGGAACAGCTGGCTACAAAGTTGTTGTACCTCCGCGCGAAATTCGTGCAGGAATTAGTATTTCCATTGTGGAAGATCCTGATGGTAACTGGGTTGAGTTTCTTCAGTCCGCGTAAAGCGACGTCACTGCTGCACGTGTAGGCAGCGATGGCACCGCGCCATGAACAGTTGTGGCAAGTGCACCAGCAATAGAAGCAATTCGTGCTGCATGTTCAATTGTTTCACCACGTGCTAATTCGGCACATAGTGCACCAACAAAAGCATCGCCTGCTCCGACAGTGTCAATGGCGTCGACTTTGTATGGATCGACTGCAACAGTTGATGTGGCGTTAGATATCTCTGCGCCGCGTTCGCCCAATGTGGTGACAACTGTTGTAACACCGGCACCGAGTAGGAATTGGGTGCCGCCTAATGCAGCTGACTCAGTTTCGTTTGGAACTGCAATATCGCACAGCGACAGAAGTTCAGTTGAAAGTGGCGCTGCTGGTGCGGGGTTAAGAACCGTGATTGCATTGTGAGCTTGCGAAAAAACCTGAGTAACAATTTCTAAGGGAATCTCTAATTGCGCGAGCAAGACTTTTGAAGAGGGAAGCGTGATCAGGGTCTCGCTGACATGGGCATTGGCGCCAGCCACAATGACAATGGTGTTTTCGCCCGATGCATCAACCGTGATGAATGCACGACCAGTTGGGGCATCGACTGTGGTCAATTGCGAAGTGTCAATACCTTCAGAATTGAGTAGTTCGCGCAGCATTGTGCCGGCACTGTCGTTTCCAACGCATCCGATGAATGCCGTGCGTGCTCCCATGCGTGCACACGCCACAGCTTGATTCAGGCCTTTACCCCCAGCATGTTCTGCATATGCAATAGCGCGAACAGTTTCTCCCGGCGACGGCAAATGAGAAGTGGTGCTGACGAGGTCAAGATTGCAACTGCCCACCACGACAACATCGAAATCAACGGAATCTCCCATCTATGAACTCTCGCATATCGGAACTAAGGTCTGCTACATGACGTCGAAAATAAAGATGATTGTTGACTGCGACCCAGGCCATGACGATGCAATGGCGATCGTTGTTGCTGCCAGACATGCTGATTTGCTTGGAGTCACAACTGTTGCGGGGAATGCACCCTTGTCTTCGACCACACGAAATGCCCGCATCGTTCTTGATCTCATCGGCTCAGAATTGCCCGTTCACTCCGGTGCCAATAGGCCGCTGGTGGCGCCACCACATGATGCTTCGCACGTTCACGGAAAGAGCGGTCTTGATGGGGCAGATTTGCCTGAACCTTCTCGCGGACCAGACAGTGAAAACGCCGTGGAGTTCATTATTGAAACATGCAGAGCAACCGAAGGCGTCTGGCTGGTGCCGATTGGTCCGTTAACAAATATTGCTTTGGCACTTCGAGCCGCACCTGACCTTGGTTCTCGAATTGCGGGAATCTCATTAATGGGCGGTGGAACGTTTGGCAATGTGTCTGCGGCTGCAGAGTTCAACCTGTGGGCAGACCCAGAAGCTGCAGACATTGTGTTTCGATACGGCGGGAAATTGATGATGAGTGGGCTTGATGTCACACATCAATTGCAATCAACGCCAGAACGCCTTGCGGCTATTCGTGCGATTCCGGGGCAATTACCAAACGTCCTTGCAGATCTGCTGGCCTTCTATTCGAAGTCGTATATCAACCATCACCTCAATATGACCGGAGCGGCAGTGCATGACCCGTGTGCAGTTCTGTCTCTTACACATCCCCAGTTATTCACTATCTCGCCACATCGCGTTGATATTGAACTACGTGGGGAACACACCCGTGGAATGACAATGATTGATAGGCGCCAATACAAGACTCCGACAGCCCCAAATTGCGAAGTTGTATGGAATGTTGATGCAAGCCCAGCATTCGATGTGTTGATAGAGGCAATTAGCCACTTCGCCTGACTACGATTGTTGAATGCGTCGTAACCCACTTTTGGCAATTTTCACCACAGTCTTTATTGATCTTGTTGGCTTCGGAATTCTTATTCCAGTCTTCCCGCTTCTTATCGGAGTTGGTTCACCCTTTCGAGTGACTCCAGAGTCATGGTCGTTTACTAAAGGATTAATCATGCTTGGCTGGTTGCAAGCTGTGTATCCGTTCTGCACGTTCATTGCGTCACCGATTCTTGGACAACTATCTGACCGCCACGGCCGTCGTCCAGTGTTAGCGCTTTCAATTTTCGGAACATCCATTGGCTATGTGCTTTTCGCTATTGGAATCAGTACTGCGAATATCCCGCTGCTGTTTGCGGGGCGGGCACTTGACGGATTCACTGGTGGGAACTTGGCCGTAGCTAATGCCGCTATTGGTGACATCAGTACGAACGAGAATCGCGCAAAGAACTTCGGTGCTCTCGGGGCAGCATTTGGTCTTGGCTTCATTGTTGGTCCATACCTTGGTGGAAAACTCAGTTCGCCTCACGTCAGCTTCTATGGACTCTTTGATACGCCGGGCTGGTTCGGAGCAACAACACCGTTCTGGTTCGCTGCAATTATTGCGATGTTGAACTGCACTGCAGTACTTACGACATTCCCCGAAACTCTGAAAGAGAAGTTTCATGGCAGCAAGTTGAACGCAACTCAAGCTATTTCAAATGTGATTATTGGTTTCAAATCAGACAGACTTCGCTCCGTATTAATCTCAGGCTTTTTGTTCAGCATGGGCTTTACCTTCTTCACCACATTCTTTGGTATTTACCTTCGCAACAACTTCAATTTTGGCCCATCTAAAACAGGTGACTATTTCGCGATCGTCGGACTCTTTATTGCTTTTGCTCAAGCAGTACTTGTTGCACGAGTATCAAAGAAGTTGTCTGACTATTCAGTGCTTCGGTTCAGTCTGTTCGGTAACGCAGCAATGATGTTGTTGTACTTTGCAGTTCCCACCTCGTTCTCGTTCGGCTTGTACATGGTCATTCCGTTCTTCACCGCATTTAATGGCCTCACCATGGCGAACATGACAAGCCTCATCAGTCGTTCTGCTGAACCAGGCAAGCAAGGCCAGGCCATGGGTATTTACTCAAGTGTGCAGAGCCTTGCGCAAGTACCTGCCTCGATCTTGGTGGGATATATCACTACCAGCATCACTTCAAGCCAACCACTTGTCGTCGCTTCAGTATGTATTGCACTTGGTGGTCTGTGCTTCGTGTTTCTCTTCAAACCGACGTATGTATCGCCGTCAGTAGGTGCCCCCACTGGAGCGCCAAGCCACTAGTTAATTTCGATATCGCCCGACCACAACGCAGTTCGTGTGACGCCATTATTGGTTGAAGTGATTTGTGCGGTGAAGGTATACAAACCGGCAAATGGAATAATCCCAGTAGCGCTATAGAGCTTTGTTTTCTTGTTATAGGAAACTGGCCATGAAAATGACGCGCCACGAAGAGACTCGGGTGATTCATTGTTACGAATGAATCGAAAAGATGTGACTCTCGCATTGGCCATCGAAGCAGTCAATGTGCGCATTCCTGTGCGACGACCATTGAGTGAAACTGTGAGAGAAGAGGGCAGAGGCTCAACTGGTACCGATGCTCGCAATTTGATCTTGACAGTCTTGGCACTTGGAGAAACTGCCTTAACTCCGAACGCCCACCATGATCCGTCGTCACCGCCGGCCATGTGCCCATCTTCTGACTGAACATTCCAATGAGCTGCATACCAGCCCGGTTTCATTGTGGTTAGCGGGACGGTCAGCTTGGTCGACTCGGCTATCGCACTAGTCGCAATACTGCCAGCATGATTCATTCCTGTTGCATCAAAAACAGAGAGATAATCCTGCGAGCCACCGAGATTGGGCTCACCGATTAGAACTGCTGCTGAGGTAGGTGTGGTCTTTGAGTTTGTGTTCGCTGATGGAGCGACTCCTAACACTGGCGCATGTTGCACAAATGCTGCATTGGCAGTGGTGCTACACACCACCGCCAATGACAGACAAAATATTGCGAGAGATTTCTTCTTACGCAGCATCTGCTCCAACAAGTACACCTCTGAATGTTAGGCGAATACTGTCACCTGTTTTGAGGGCCGCAACTGCGGTTCCTTTCAGTTTCACTGAAGCATTGCCGTTGACATTCAGTGTCGCCATGCCGAGAATTGTGCCAGAAGCAGTCTTCACGGCATATTTGCGACCTGAGTGCAATGCTGAGCCTGCAACTTTGACTACGAGAGTTTTGGTGTTGACTGAATAGGCTGCACTGAATTTGTTGGCAAGTTCCAAGGTGCGTGGGTTGTACCCAGTGGCATCAGAACAGAAATAATTGGTTGCTGCTGGATCAATGGTCGGTGCATTGCCTGTGTACTCAAGAGTTGAAGCCGCAACTGCAGTAGTGCCTGCAGTGATAATGGTGATAGCCGGTGTGCGAGTTTTTGTTTGCCATTCATCAACCAACGTTGTCTGAATAGCGTCGGCTGATGTGCACGCAGGCTCCTTGGTGTCGGTGAGAGCGGCGCGAGTTGATGTTGCAGCTTGAATTCCTACGCCCTGGTTTGTGACATCGCAATACTGCATTGACGGGAAATATAATTTTGCTGCAGTGGCTGCAGCTGCTGTTCCTCCGGCAGCTATCGCGTATGTCTTGGCTTTCAAAGTTGTCAATGACGGCAGCTTGACGCCAATGGTGAGAAAGTTCGTGTCCTTACTATTAACGCCATTGTTCGAAGCAGGAAGAACGAACTGGTCAAACACGACTGATGTCATTCGTACAGCCGTGCCAACGGTCGTGAATTTTGCCGTTGCGCGGTATGCAGGGCTATCAACAATTTGTGGCTCAACAGCGGTGGCACCATCAAGTAGAAAATCGCCTGCAGTATTGCGCGGTATGAACACTTCGAGGCTTGTGGAATCGTATGTCCCGAGCGGGTTCGCAGTTGTGCGTGGGCCAGCGCATCCGTGCCCGATGGAGAATGCCAATGTGTATGTTCCGGTGCCAGTAGCAGACACTGAATCTCCCTTGATTCCAGCCACATAGATACCCATATGAGCAGAAGCAGAAGAGGCCGTTGCGGCAATGAGGCCCGCCACAATTAGGGCGGGAAGGCCGCGTCGTAGCGAGCGGGAGAGTCTTGATGTCATAGGGGTTCCTAACGTTGTGGGGTTTTGGCTCGTGTCAGGAGACACGGGTACATCTATAGACAAAACTTCTTGCGAAAAAGTTCCATAAGTAGGCTGGGTATTAATGGATTCCATCGATGAAATCATCAAGCAGCATGGGTCTCATGTAACGGCGTATGTCCGTTCCATGGTGCGAGACCAATCGATGGTTGAAGATTTGGTGCAGGACACATTTATTCGCGTGTGGCGATATTTGCCGTCGTATCGGGGTGAAGGATCACTTGCCAGTTGGATAATAACCATTTGTCACAACGTTGTTGTTTCCGCAGTAACCAAAAAGATCGATATTCCAACTGAGTACCTGCACATTGCAGCAGTAGAAGATGCACATGATGACACCGACTTTGTCTCCCTCATCTCTCGTTTACCAATTGATCAGCGACAAGCGGTTGCGCTAGTTCTGGTGATGGGCTTCTCGTATCAAGAAGCCGCAGACATCATGAAGTCTCCAATCGGAACTAT
>JAPKZY010000066.1 GCA_026393535.1 Actinomycetota bacterium
TGCATAGTGACGATTAGCTGTTTCATATTCAATATGAGCAATAGAAATCGTGATACCACGAGCTTTTTCTTCAGGAGCTTTGTCGATCTGATCAAACGGGGTGTACTCAGCCAACCCACGATCAGCCAACGTCTTTGAAATCGCTGCGGTCAATGTGGTTTTACCATGGTCAATATGACCCATGGTTCCGATGTTTACGTGTGGCTTATTACGCTCAAACTTTGCTTTGCTCATTGTCTGCTCCTTGCAGGATTTTTTCTTGATGTTTATATTTTCGTAGCGGCGATCAGGATCGAACTGATGACCTTCCGATTATGAGCCGGATGCTCTGACCAACTGAGCTACGCCGCCTTGGCGTAATAGTCGTTCAACCATCTAGCAAGCCAGATGGCGGAGCCCTCTGTCGGAATCGAACCGACGACCTTTTCCTTACCATGGAAACGCTCTACCGACTGAGCTAAGAGGGCGTGCGCGTGGAGAAAGCCCCCACGAGCCGGACTAAAAAGGTTATCGGTGCGAGAGGGCGAACGGCACTAGGTTTTGTGTCTGTGCAACAAGTTCTCATTCGCCATGCGACCCCCTCCGACGCTGAGGCGATTCGGGCCATCTATAACTACGAAGTCGAGC
Source organism: Actinomycetota bacterium (assembly GCA_026393535.1). GTDB lineage: Bacteria > Actinomycetota > Acidimicrobiia > Acidimicrobiales > Ilumatobacteraceae > UBA2093. The sequence continues at coordinate 628 of JAPKZY010000066.1, forward strand.
ACGAAACGGCCACGTTTGACCTAGTGCCTCGGTCTCTCGAAGACCAATTGGCCTGGCAAGAAGCCCGCGAGGGAGCCTTTTGTGTCTATGTGGCCGAGCTGGCTGGCGAGGTCGTTGGCTTCGGAGCCCTGTCACCATATAAGGAACGTGCCGCGTACCGCACCTCTGTGGAAGATTCCATCTATATCCGCCGAGACCTCGGGCGCCAGGGAATTGGCCGGATCTTGCTATCTCATTTATTGAAATCTGCCGCCGATGGTGGATTTCATGCTGTAATTGCCCGAATTACTACCCTTTCTGAGGGTTCTATTGCCCTTCATGCCGACCTTGGCTTCCAATTAGTCGGAATTGAGCGCCAAATCGGGCGAAAATTCAATAAATGGCTTGATGTGGCCGTGATGCAGTGCCTTTTGCACGAAATTCCCTAATCTGGCCCCAGACAGCATGAAACCCCGCCGAATTTCGGCGGGGTCACATACCCGCCACGACTAGCCAGTCGTGGCCATGGTGGGCCGAGAAGGATTTGAACCTTCGAAGGCAGTGCCGGCAGATTTACAGTCTGCTCCCTTTGGCCGCTCGGGCACCGACCCATATGAAATGGCAAGGATATCGGGCTATGTAGCCTTCTACCCCATGCCTTCTTTTGACATTGTTTCCGACATCGACCGCCAAGAGCTGCGTAACGCAGTCGACCAGGCTCAGCGCGAGATGACTCAGCGCTTTGACTTCAAAGGTACCGACTCTTCTATTGACCAAAATGAACTGGTCATCACCATCAAAACTATTTCTGAAGAAAAGGCTCGCGCCGTGCGCGTACTGCTGGAAGAAAAATTTGTGAAACGCGGCATGTCGTTGAAGGGCATCGACTGGGGCAAGTTTGAACAAGCATCGGGCGACACTGTTCGTCAAGTAGTCACAGTCAAAGTAGGCATCTCTTCTGACAAGGCCCGCGAGATCAACAAACTGATCAAAGAAAAAGCTGGCAAGGGAATCTCTAGCCAAACGCAAGGCGAGCAAGTTCGTGTCACCGGAAAAAAGCGTGACGACCTACAAGCCGTAATGGCGCTGCTAAAAAGCGAAGACCTTGGCGTGCCGTTGCAGTTTGAAAACTTCCGCGACTAACTTTCGGCGCACACATCTCTCCTAGACAGGGATCTAAGGAGTATCTACAATGGAAATAACAGAGTCGCGCCGTCTTGAGATGGAGCAACAATTCCAAAGGAAGTTCGGAATGGACATTTCAGACACAATCATGGGTCACTTGCCACCGAATGGTTGGCACAATATTGCTACTACTGCCGACATCAACGGGCTGCATACAGAAATAGAACTCTTTCGAGCAGCTACTAAGAGTGAATTCAACCTGATTCGGTCTGATATAAAAAAAGATCTTGAACTCTTGGAATACAAGATTGTGACTGCCCTACATCAAGAATTAGCTAAGCAAAACAAGTGGATGACAGGGATTCTCGCCACTTTATGTGTTTCACTAATGGTGTTAGTGCTGCGTTAATTAGTCTTCGCTAGGTGCTTCGGCTGCACGCTTCTGCAGCTCGTTTACAACATTTGCGTCAGCAAGAGTTGTGGTGTCACCAAGATTGCGGCCTTCAGCAACATCTCGTAACAACCGTCGCATAATTTTTCCGCTGCGAGTCTTTGGAAGATCAGGCGTGAAGTAAATGGTCTTCGGCTTTGCAATTGCACCAATTTCTGCTGCAACGTGATTGCGCAGGATCTGTTCATCAACTTCCATGCCACCAACCAGAGTCACGTACGCAATAATTGCTTGACCTGTTGTTGCATCATTTGCACCAACAACTGCCGCTTCAGCAACGCTTGGGTGAGACACCAATGCACTTTCCACTTCGGTTGTAGAAATACGGTGACCTGAAATATTCATCACGTCATCGACGCGACCAAGCAACCAGAGATAGCCATCGTCATCTAACTTGGCACCGTCACCTGCGAAGTATCGGCCGTCAAAACGTGACCAATATGCATCTTGGTAGCGCTCTGGGTCTTTCCAAATACCGCGCAACATGCCAGGCCACGGCTGAGTAAGAGTGAGATAGCCGCCGCCATGAGTGACTATTTTTCCTTCGTCATCAAGAAGTTCTGCACCAATTCCGGGCAATGGAAACGTCGCAGAACCTGGCTTTGTGGTGGTTGCACCAGGTAGCGGACTAATCATGATGCCACCCGTTTCTGTTTGCCACCACGTATCAACGATGGGGCAATTTCCAAGTCCAATGTTCTCGTGGTACCACATCCATGCTTCGGGGTTAATGGGCTCGCCCACGCTGCCAAGCAATCGCAGAGACGACAAGTCATGTTTTGCTGGCTCATCAACTCCCCACTTCATATACGTACGAATAGCAGTAGGAGCCGTATAGAAAATAGTGACCTTGTACTTTTCGATGATTTCCCACATGCGATCATTCGCTGGGTAATTGGGAACGCCTTCGTACATCACTTGTGTTGCACCGTTGCTGAGTGGGCCATACACGATGTAGCTATGCCCAGTAATCCAACCCACGTCTGCTGTACACCAGAAAATATCTGTTTCAGGATGCAGGTCGAATACGTACTTATGTGTGTAGGTCACATGCGTCAGGTAGCCACCTGTGGTGTGCATGATGCCCTTTGGCTTGCCAGTTGTACCTGAGGTGTACAACAAGAAAAGCAATTGTTCAGAATCCATTGGTTCCGGTGGGCACACAGCATTAGCAGTTGCCATGATTTCGTGATACCAATGATCACGACCTGCTTGCATATCCACTGCATTGCCACCGCGCTTCACAACAACAACCGCAGTAATTGACGGAGTACTTGCTACTGCTTCATCTGCTTGGGGTTTCAGCGGAAATACTTCACCACGGCGATACCCGCCATCAGCAGTAATGAGAACTTTTGCTTCTGCATCATTGATGCGATCAGACAATGCCTGAGATGAAAAACCACCAAAGACCACCGAGTGCACCGCGCCGATTCGTGCACATGCCAACATGGCAACTGCTGCTTCAGGAATCATTGGCAAATAGATGTTGACGCGATCGCCTTTATTTACACCGAGACCCTTCAGAACATTTGCAAACTTCTGCACTTCGTCAAGCATTTGCGAATACGTAATGGTGCGAGTGTCCCCAGGTTCGCCTTCAAAATGAAACGCAACTTTGTCACCCTTGCCCGCGATGACGTGACGGTCGAGGCAGTTATACGAGACATTGAGTTTCCCACCGACAAACCATTTGCTGTACGGCAATTTCCATTCGCAGATGGTGTCCCATGTCGTATCCCACGACACCAACTCACTGGCCTGACGCGCCCAGAACGCTTCATAATCTTCATTCGCTTCGTCGTATAAGAAGGTGCCTGCAACAAGAGTGTTCTTCTTGAATGCGTCAGACGGCGGAAATGTCCGCTTTTCCCATTTAAGAGCGTCGATTGTGTCGTGGTTGTCGTTGTCTGCCATGTGAAACCCCCAGCTAGTCCTTAGAACACTAGTGAAATGAAGCCCTGGTTCCCTATGGCGAACAGCAAGACTGTGCAGGTGACAAAGTCAAACCTCGGGCGCGATACAGCCCAGCATTTCGGGCCAACGGAATGGGGTATGACCTCAGCCGTTGCTCTCACCTGGGGTGCCTCGTTCCTCTTTATTGCTATCGCCATAGACCATGTAGCGACCGGCGTCGTGCCCATTGCCCGACTTGGCTTTGGTGCACTTGCCCTTGCCTGCTTCCCCGCTGCCCGCAAACGTATCGACAAGTCAGACATCGTGCGCGTTGCCCTGCTCGGGCTGGTGGCAATGACAATTCCGTTTTATTTGTACCCATTGGCCGAAAAGACTGTGTCATCGTCCATCGCCGGAATGATCAACGGCTCGATTCCCATCACCACAGTTGTTGCTGCAGCCATCTTGACCCGCAACATGCCGTCTGCTCGTCGCATCACTGCAGTCGTCATCGGATTTGCAGGGATTGCCCTGATCTCTTTTGGAAGTGTTGGCGATGGCAAAGGTGCATCCATTCATGGCGTGCTCTTTCTCCTTGCCGCTACGTGTTGCTATGCGTTCACCAGTATCTTGTCGCGCGAAATGCAAGTGAAGTACGGAACACTCACTGTTTTGTTATGGCAAGAACTTTTTGCGCTGCTCTTTTCCTTGCCACTCGGGATTCCCGCATTCTTCGATAGCCATTTTGCGTGGTCAGCATTTTTTGCACTCATGGCACTTGGCGCACTGGGAACTGGCTTTGCCTACGTGATGTACGGCATGTTGATGGTGCGTGCTGGTGCCGTGCGCGGCGTAATTGGCGTATTCTTCACCCCTGTCGTTGCAACAATTCTTGGGTTGTTGTTTCGTGATGAGAAAGTAACTGCGCTTGCAGTTACTGGAATGTGTGTTGTTTTAATCGGTGCATGGCTGACAAGCCGGCCCGACAAACAAATTGCTTAGCGATTATTCCATTCCAACACGGTGAAGTTTCCAAGTCCGGTTTCATCTAACAACGCCTCAGCTTCCGTGATACGGCTACGCATTTTTATTGCCGCAAGCGTTGGCGCCGATGCCTGTTCAGCCCACACCCGCTTACCTTCTTCAACTAATTCATCAATGCCCCACCGTTGAAGAAACTGAGCTTGAGTGCGCACGGCATCAGGTTCACGCACGGCGGCCAATTGATCAATCAACACTTGTGTTGTGATGTCTTGCTCGCCAGGGCTCTTCAGATAGTGCGCGCCCTTTTCGTGACTTGCATATGTTCGCAACCATTCGCGCCACGGCATTGAAGCAACCTCGGCAGTTAGCGGCGTGCAGTAATCGAAAGCGATGACTGAACCATGACGCAATATGGATAATGAATCAGCTAGCCATTGCGCAGCTTCACGTTGAATAGGTGCACGCGAACCGTGTGATGCTCTACTAGGCAAGAACGATGAAACTGGAGAGTTCACCAAGATCTCAGAGAAAGAATCACCAGTTGCAATCACATGAGCTTCGCGCCAACCGTCGTCGTACACCCACAATTCAAAAGGAATGTTGTCGAGTAGTTCGTTGGCAATCACAACGCCGTGTTCAATTACCGACGGCATTGAATCAGCCGACGTTACGCCATCTGGGTGAAGAGCTCGTTGTGCTGCACTTGTCTCAATAGTGATGTATTCGCCCCGCTGCAGACACTCTGGCGCTGCCGCAAGGATTGATCGTGCAAGTGTTCCCGGACCAGCACCCACTTCTACAACTTGAAAATTGTCAGGTTGCCCAAGGCGATTCCACACATCATCAATAGCTCGAGCAAGAACTGTTCCGAACAATGGCCCGACTTCGGCAGAGGTGATGAAATCGCCACGACGGCCGGCACGACCTGTTGTGGAATAGAAACCATGCTCGCTGTACAACGCGAGGTCCATGAACGAAGAGAATGGAAATCTCCCCTGCGACGCTGCAATAGCAGCGCGTATGGAATCAGCGGCCGAAGGCACCGGCAAGACCGGCAATATCACCGAAGTGAATCACGATGCCAGGCAGGACACCTAACAATAAAGTGGCGATGCTAGTGATGCCAAGTGCCACTGCAAGTGACGACTTCACAGAAACAGGTGACGTGTCACCATCTGGAACTGGGCGCATCCACATTTCGCGCAAGATGCTGCCGTAGTAACCAAATGCAACAACTGAGTTCACTCCGCCAATGATTGCGAGAACATAGGCCCATGTTGTTCCAGCCGAAACAAGTGACTGGAAGGCTGCGAACTTACCGAACCAACCACCAAATGGCGGGATACCAGCAAGCGATGCCATGAAGATAGTCATCAGAGTTGCGATGCCAGGTGCATATGAGAACAAACCGCCGTACGAGGAAATTTCGCCACTACGTGTCTTGCGAGCGACAACCATGACAATGGCAAAGACTCCGAGGTTCGTTGCTGCGTACACAATGAGGTACGTAACGACCGCGCGTAATGCGGACTGCGCAACACCAGCTTCACCAGCAACGGCGAGCGGCATAAGGATGAAGCCACCCTGTGCGATTGATGAATACGCCAACATGCGAACAATGCTCGTTTGCTTCAATGCCATGACGTTGCCGAGAGTCATTGTGGCTGCAGAGAGAATCCAAAAGACGGGCTGCCATACGGCATGCGCGCCAGGGAAACCGACATACACAACTGTGACAAGTGCAACGAAACCAGCTGCCTTTGAGGCGACTGACAAGAAAGCGGTAACAGGAGTCGGTGCACCTTGATAGGTGTCAGGTGCCCATGTGTGAAACGGCACTGCGGAAATTTTGAATGCAAAACCAATGACCACGAAGAACACCGCTAGTGCACGAATTGATGTGAGGTTACTTCCAAGTGAAGCACCAATCTCAGTGAGTTTTGTTGAGTTTGTGATTCCGTAGAGCAACGACATGCCGTACAGCATGATTGCTGAGGCAAAGACGCCGAGAAGGTAGTACTTAATACCGGCTTCGTTGCTTCGTGGATCACGCTTGCGCCATGCAGCAAGCATGTAGGCAGGAATGGACAAGAACTCAAGCGAGACAAAAATTGAGATGAGATCGCGGCTTGATGCCATCATGACCATTCCCATAATGCTTGACAGCATGAGGAACCAGAATTCGCCTTGGTAATAGTCACCTTCACGGATGTAGTCAGCCGCCAATAGAACAATGACATAGCCCGCAAGCAGGAACATGCCCTTCATCACCAAACTGAAATCATCGATCACATAACGACCGTCAAACATTTGTCGAGTGCCGGCGTTATTCAATGCCAATGTCAATACCGGGATGAAGGCACCGAGCAAGGTAAAGCTTGCGACAGGGGTTAACAACCATTTACGAGCATCAGACAAGAACAAGTCGAGCAGCAAGAGCAACACAATGCCTGCCCCGAGAATCATCTCGGGAGCTAACGCGTGGTAATCAATTGATGGTGATGACCACGCTGCGGTGGCGATTGTGCTTAGCACGGGTCAGCCTCCGAAAGCCTTGAGGGTAACGCCCACTGCTGGGTCGAGAACCTTGAACATCAATTGTGGGTACACACCAAAGACGACAATTGCAATAAGAAGTGGTGTCCATGCCATCCACTCAAACTTATTGACATCGTGAATATCTTCGTCATGTCCGTGACCTGCTGCGAATTCTGCGGCTGGTTCACCAAATGCGATGCGCTGGAAGAGCCACAGCAAGTAACCGGCGGCAAAGACTGTTCCGACAGCTGCAATCACCATGTAGACGCGGAACACGTTGACAGAAAGTCCGGCAGCTGGATGGTACGCAGACAAGATTGCAGGGAACTCGCCCCAGAATCCAGCGAGGCCTGGCAGACCAAGTGATGCCATCGCACAGAAACCGAGAATCCATCCAAGTTTCGGCATCTGCAACAACATGCCCGAAATGCGCTTGATTTCAAGTGTGTGGTAACGCTCTTTGACAGAACCAGCAACAAAGAACAACATGCCAGTGATGAGACCGTGAGCAACCATTCCGAACATCGCAGCGTTCATACCGAATGAAGTGAGAGTTGAAATACCAAGCATCACGAAGCCCATGTGAGCTACAGACGAAAACGCAATTAGGCGCTTCATGTCAGTCTGTGCAAGACAACCGAAGGAACCGTAGATGATTCCGATCACTGCAAGACCGCCGATATATGGCGCCCATGCTTTTGCTGCTTCAGGAAGAACCGGAATTGCAATA
>JAPKZY010000074.1 GCA_026393535.1 Actinomycetota bacterium
CCGGGTATTCGGCGCGCGTGATGGATGATCAGCCGTTTGACGATGATCTTGAAGCGCGCTTACGTGCAGCATCTATTCGTTTGGGAATTTCTGTCGTGTTTACGGTTCCCGTCGTCTTGTTGTCGATGGTTATGGCCTGGCAGTTTCATAACTGGCAATGGTGGGCGATGGGATTGTCGGCACCTGTTGTTACGTGGGGTGCGTGGCCATTCCATAAAGCGGCTTTTCGTAATGCAATGCATGGTTCTTCCACCATGGACACTCTGATTAGTGTCGGCGTGATTGCTGCGACGGCCTGGAGCATTTGGGCTGTGGCGTGGGGCGTGGCCATTTCGTCAATGGGTCATGCCGGAATGACAATGACACAATCCAGTTCATCGCATGTGTATTTCGAAGTCGGCGCAACAGTTACATCTTTTATTTTGTTGGGCAGATTCTTGGAAATGCGGGCAAAGCATTCCGCGGGCGATGCATTGCGGTCATTGTTGGCGTTGGGCGCCAAGTACGCGACTGTTCTTCGTGAAGGTGTCGAGGTTTCGATACCGGCGTCTGTTGTGCGTGAAGGCGACATGATTGTTGTGCGACCTGGCGAAAAGATTGCTGCTGACGGAGTAGTTGCCGAAGGTGCTTCCAGCATTGACATGAGCATGGTGACAGGCGAGAGCGTGCCAGTTGATGTTGTGGTGGGCGATTCCGTTACTTCAGCAACTGTGAACATGAATGGTCGCATTGTTGTACGTGCCACTCGAGTGGGTGCTGAAACAACATTTGCTCGCATGGCCAAGTTGGTACGTGAGGCTCAGGCCACGAAGGCGCCGGTGCAGAAGTTTGCAGACAAGGTCAGCAGTATTTTTGTTCCGACAGTATTTATCATCAGCGCGGCCACATTGGCTGGTTGGTTGTATTTCGATGGCGATGCTTCGAAAGCATTTACTGCGGCTGTGGCGGTGCTGATTATTGCGTGCCCATGTGCTCTTGGTCTTGCAACTCCCACTGCTTTGATGGTGGGTAGTGGCCGTGCTGCTCAAATGGGCATTGTCATTAAGGGAATCGATGTTCTGCAGAGCACTCGGCGTATTGACACTGTTGTTCTTGATAAGACAGGCACGGTCACAACGGGTGTGATGACATTGGTTGATGTGATGTGTGTTGATGGTGTGTCTCGTGATGAAGCATTGCGCAATGCCGGAGCTGTTGAAAAGAGCAGCGAGCACCCCATAGCCCGCGCCATCGTGCGTGCAGCTGAAGAAGAAGTTGGTGTGTTGCCATCGCTTGATGAGTTTGAATCGTTGCCTGGCGTAGGTGCATCGGGTCGTATTGGCGGCACAATCATCACGGTTGGACGCGAAGAAATGTTCCGCGAACGACTTGTGATTTTGCCGAAAGTCATTCGTGATGGGCTGGCGTCGTCGCGCGAACTGGGCCATACTGCGGTCATCGTGACATGGGGAGGGCAAGCAAAAGCGGTTATTTCATTGGCTGATCAGCCCAAACCCTCGAGTGCTGAGGCAATCGCTTCGTTACGTCTGATGGGTCTTGCTCCAATCTTGTTGACAGGTGACAACGCGACAACCGCACGTGCAATTGCTGAATCTGTCGGTATTGAAACTGATGAACACCATTTGTATGCAGGCGTGATGCCAGAAGACAAAGTTGCGGTGGTTCGCGATTTACAAGAACGTGGTTATGCAGTTGCCATGGTGGGTGACGGTGTGAATGATGCTGCGGCATTGACGCAAGCAGACGTTGGCATTGCAATGGGTGGCGGGACAGACGTTGCGATGCAAGCAAGTGACCTCACCATTGTGAACGGAGACTTGCGGTCAGTTCCTGATGCAATTCGTTTGTCACGGGCAACTCTTCGCACAATTCGCACAAATGTGTTCTGGGCTTTTGCCTACAACGTGGCTGCAATTCCATTAGCTGCTTCTGGCAGGTTAAACCCCATGTGGGCTGGGTTAGCGATGGCGTCGTCATCTGTGTTCGTGGTGACAAACAGCTTGCGACTTCGTCGCGTAAAACTGCATCGTTAACTTCTACTAGTCGTTTCGTTCTTGGAAAGAACATGTTGCACACGTTTGATGGCGGTGTATTTATGATTGCGAACAGTTCGGGGTGACACGCCCTGGTCTGTAGCAATATCATCTGCATGTTTTCCTTCACCAAGTGTTCGCAGTAGTTCAATCTGAGGTGTGCTCACACCCATCTCGGATGCATATGACAAAACATCATCAAGCTCCTGGTCGACAGTTCTGGCAATATTGGCCTCTTCTATTTGTTGAAGCACTTCAAATCCGACTTGTGTTTCAGAGACCTTGCGTAGTCGTTGGTCACGGACAAACCCGTAGTACTCGACATCACGAACAAGATTTGCGGCGATTTTTACGTGGCGGCGGTCGTAGGGGAATTCACGAATCACCATCCACGCTGTGGAGATCGCGTCACCAATCGCGTTTTCTACTCCGCCCGGCGTGATGCGTCCTCGTCTGCGGGCTACCGACATGACAGCCGGCATGATGCGGTGAAGGCACACGCGCGCCGCAAGATCATCATGTGCAGCAAGCCGCGTCATGTGCCACAACACGAGGTCTCCGGCTTCGTCGTCGTATGGCGTGCCAAAGCCACAGACAGTCAATAAGTCATCAAGGTCTGCCACGGGACGAGGCAGGAAGTCCCACGCGTTGACACGACGCAGAACACTGGGTCGGTGGGAAAGGCGAGCCCATTCGTCAATGAATTGTCTGGCGGGGCCAGAGGTAACGGTGGACCACACGAGGGCGGTAGGAAGTGGCTGGTCAGAGTCGGAATCTGTCTGTGTTTGTTGGTAATAGGGATGTATTGCAAATGTCATGCAGGGACATTGCGAAACGCCCCTCACCCCATGAAGGCGCAGAAGGCTCACCGACGGTCTCACTCATTGGGTAATACTTAAGGAATGCGCATCACTCTTCCGTCAGGCACCTCCGCTGAGATTGTTCATCACGACTCACCAGTGATGGGCCTTGTGGTTGCGCCAGATATTTTCGGGCTGCGTCCGTTGTACGACGACTTGGTTGCACGTTTCTCGCGCGAATGGGGAATGTCTGTTGTTGCAGTAGAGCCATTTCCTGGGGCGGACCTTGGTCCCGATATCGATCCGCGTTTTGCAGCAGTGCCAGCACTTGATGATGCGAAGAACTTGAGTGACTTATTAGAGGCAGCTGACGCGTTGGGTACAGAGACAGTCGGACTAATTGGTTTTTGTATGGGTGGCATGTATTGCTTCAAAGCTGCGCGCGATGAACGCTTTGCGCGCATCGTCAGCTTTTACGGAATGATCACAATGCCTGAAGCGTGGCGTAGTCCGACACAAGGCGAGCCACTTGGCATGTTGATTTCAGGATATGCAGAAGGTGTTCTTGCAATCGTGGGTGAAAAAGACCACTACACACCGATTGTTGATATTGATCAATTGCGTTCAACGGGAGTGCAAGTTGTGCTGTACCCAGAAGCAGAACATGCATTTGCACATGATGCATCCCGTCCGGCACACAGACCTGATGATGCAGCTGATGCGTTTGCACGCGCGAAAGCTTGGTTGCTCAGCGCAGTGCGCTAAGAATTCTTACAACGCGCGTTGAGAGAGTTTTGCGCGTTCAAGAATGCGATACGAACGATCGCGCTGTTCAAGCCAACGCAATTTGATGAAACTTGCGATTGCTTTGTTGACACGTTCACGTGATGCGCCAACCATGCCGGCAAGTTCTTCTTGCGTCACTGGCAATGTGAAATCATCTTTTCCTTCTGACAATTCAAGAAGGCGTTTTGCTGTACGCCCGGTGACATCAAGAAACACACTGTCGGCCAATGCTTGGTCCATTGCGCGAAGGCGACGACTAAGCATGCCAATGACATTCCACATCAATGCACTTGATGAGTTGAGTTGTTCAGTGACAGCAGAGTAGGGAAGTTCGAGAACAGATGATGCTTCAAGTGCTCGGGCTCCGGCGGAACGGGTACTGGCGTCGAGCATGCCCATCTCACCGAACAGGTCACCCTCATCCATGAGCGCGATGACTGTTTCGCGGTTGTCGAGTGGCTTATTGCCGATAGCTATTGCGATGCGGCCAGACAAGACCACATAGATGCAGTCGGGGTCATCGCCGGATTCAAATAGAACGTCGCCCCGGACGAGATTTTTCACTTTGCCCGATGCCGCGATGAACGAAAGCATGGATGCCGGGGCATCTGCAAAGAATTCTGTTTCTGCAAGAACTTGTTCGTGTGCCATATGTATTTGACCGTACTACCCTGCGTGTATGGCTCAAAATGAAACCGTATGGACAATTGTGGTCGCAGCCGGATCGGGTCTCCGATTCGGAGCCGCCAAGCAGTTTGAGGTCATCGGCGGTCGGCGAATCGTTGACTGGGCCGTGGAAGAAGCTGCCAAGCACTCTGTGGGAGTTGTTGTGGTGTTGCCAGCAGGTCAAGCCATTGGTCCTGGCCAGGTACAGGGCGGATCAACCCGTTCTGAATCAGTGCGACGCGGACTTGCAGCTGTACCAAGTGACGCCACCATTGTGTGTGTCCATGACGCGGCCCGCCCTTTTGCGAGTCCTGTCATTTTCCAGCGAGTCATCTCAGCAGTAGTTGACGGCGCTGATGCTGCTGTTCCAGGCGTTGCGGTGGTTGACACCATCAAGCAAGTGAATGAATCTGAAGTTGTTGTCGCGACGCCACGTCGTGAGACATTGCGTGCAGTGCAAACCCCTCAGGCGTTTCGTGCATCGTCGTTACGACGTGCACATGAACAAGGTGGCGAAGGAACTGATGATGCTGCTCTCATCGAGCGCATAGGCGGAGAAGTCGTTGTTGTTGAAGGTGAAGTAGTGAATCGTAAGATTACTTCGCCAGAAGATCTTGAGTGGGCAGTAGCTCACGCGAACAGATTGCTAGCCGGAGAAATCTAATGGTCGACATTCGTGTCGGTCAGGGTTTTGATGTCCACCGCTTTGCAGAAACAACAGAGCCTGGCCGCGTATTAGTTCTTGGTGGCGTCACATTTCCTGGTGAGCGCACACTTGTCGGTCATAGTGATGCCGATGTCATTGCACATGCAGCAGCAGACGCGCTGTTAGGTGCAGCCGGACTTGGTGATATTGGCCAGCATTATCCCGATACCGATCCAGCATGGAAGGGCGCAGATTCTCTTGCGATTCTGCGCGATGTCGCAAGCAAACTTTCAGTTCTTGGTTGGCGCATTGGCAATGTTGATTGCAGTGTCGTGTGTGAAGAACCACGCATCGCACCTCATCGCGATGCAATGATTGCATTGTTGTCAGCAGCTGCTGGCGCACCTATTTCAGTCAAAGGACGCAGGGCAGAAGGCCTTGGTTCTATTGGCCGTGGCGAAGGTATCGCCTGTTTCGCATCAGCTCTCATCATGAAGGAGTCATAGTCATGGCACCACGTAAACCAGTCAAATCAAGTAGCCCCAAAGTGAATACCGGTAAGCCAGGTCGCGCAGCAGGCGGTCGCGACACGGGAAGTGGAAAAGGTGGCGGTAGGCCACCAAGCACTGGTCGCAGTAGTGGTTCGTCGTCTCGCAGTAGCGGCCCACGCGAAGGTGGACCTCGCGGTCGGCCTATTCGTCAATCCGATGCACGTCGCAGCGCACCTGTTGCCAAAGGTCTCGGTGGCGAACAAATTGAAGGTCGCCAAGCTGTTCGTGAATTATTGATTGGTCAGCGTCGCAAAGTAAAAGAAATTTGGATTGCGCAAGATATTGATCCTGCAGCGATCATCGATGACATCATGCAAATTGCAGATGCTGCACGTGTAACAGTTGTTGAAGTTCCTCGTCGCACATTGGAAGACACAGCACGCAGTGAAGCACCACAAGGCATCATTGCGTTTGCGCAACCTTTGGAAGAAGCAGACTTCAATGCACTGATGACAAAACGAAATGGTGTGATGCCATTTCTTGTTGCAGTTGATGGTGTGACAGACCCAGGCAACCTTGGCGCGTTATTGCGTTGCTGTGATGGCGCAGGTGTCACTGGTGTGATCTTGCCGAAGCATCGTGCCGTGCATGTGACGCCCACCGTCGCCAAGACTTCTGCCGGAGCTATTGAACACGTGCCAATGACATTGGTGCCAGGCCTGCCAGTAGCAATCACCCAAATGCGCGATAAAGGCATCTGGGTAGTGGGGCTCGATGACTCGAGCGAAAACACCTTGTTCGACATCGCCAACTTCGCCACCGACGGCATCTGCATCGTCCTTGGCTCTGAAGGCACAGGCCTTTCCCGCCTGGTGAAGGAGCGTTGTGACACGGTGGTGAGCATTCCGATGCTTGGACAGGTCTCGTCGCTCAACGTGTCGGCGGCAGCTGCCTTGGCAACCTACGAAGTGACCCGTGCGCGATTGGCTTCTCCCGCCTAGGATTGTCCTTCACCTTGCCGGGTTAGCTCAGTGGTAGAGCAACGCACTTGTAATGCGTAGGTCGTGGGTTCAATCCCCACACCCGGCTCCATTCGCCCGTATCGGGGCCAGCGACCTGTCGATTTCCCTTACGCAGTAAGGAAAATCAGGGTGTCATACCCCTGTACCCACATAGGAACTACCGTGTGGGCGTCTCCTATTTCTCTCTCGGAGGACCTTTTCCATGAGTCAGCAAAAACCAGGCGCCAAGCGCCCATCACTTTCATCTCCCAGCACAGGCACTCTCGGCGCAGCCGTTGCGGTCGTTGCCCTGGTGCTCGGATTCCTTATTCTGCGTGATGTCCGCGGAGACGGTGGCGCTGCCACAGTCCCTGTCGGCACAGCAGACCCAAGTGGCGTCACGGTGGCACCTGGCGGATCAGTTGATCCAGCCGCGCCAACAACACTCGCACCATTCAGCATCAATGGTTTCAAGATTCAAGTTGCGAACGCTTCAGGACTTGCCGGTAGTGCTGGCGACATGACCACCAAGTTGCAAGACCAGGGTTACGTAGTACAGGTTGCAATGAACGTGGCTGCTGGCACTGCTAAGCGCGCAAAGACCGGTGTCTTCTATCTCGCTGGCTGTGAAGCTGCTTCGCAGAACGTGGCTGCAGTTCTTGGTGGCAATGTTGAAGTTGCTGCCATGCCGCAACCAATTCCTGTGGAAACTGGTTCAGTCGGTGAAGCATGCATCTTGGTATTGCTCGGAACTGATCTTGCGAACAAGCCACTTGCTGGCGTTGTTGGCGGAGGCAGTGGTGCTGCAGCAACAACCACAACGGTTGCTGGTTAACAGTTACGAATTTTGCAGCATCTCACGTGCTGCTTCTTCGATACAACGCAGGACATGAGTCATTGACTCTTCTGCACCAAATTTTTGCGTCAAATTAGTGACGCGGAGATCTGCATATAGCGATGAGTCCATTGCTTCGTCAATGTCGCCGACAATCGCAGAGACGTTTGTTTTCGACTCCCGCGCATAATCACAGACACTTCCAACAACTTTTCCATCAAAACTTGTGTCATCTAGCAAACCTTCGCCAGTGATTATTAGATCAGTGTTCTGAATCGCCTCGTCGAAGTCCACTTCTTCAGCAACGATGTCGAAGCCAGGCATCAGTGTTGCACCTAATGCAGCGAGTGCACCTGCGAGTCCGCCTGCTGCACCAGACCCCGGTAGTTCTGCAACATCAATTCCGTATTCCGATGAATACATTTGCGCAAGTCGTTCTAGCCGGCCAGTAAGAAGATTCACTTGCGATTTGGTTGCGCCCTTTTGTGGGGCAAAAACTTTGGCCGCATCGGTGAACAGCGTGTCGACATCGCATGCAACGAGAAAGTCAACCGCAAGTAAACGTGCTGGTGTACTGATGGCACGCAATGCACCGTACCCACCATCAGTTGTTGCTGATCCGCCGAGGCACACGATGATTTTCTTTGCGCCTTCGTTGAGTGCGATGTCAATGAGTTGCCCCGTGCCAGTTGTTGATGCGGCCACTGCATCATTCTGTGAAGCTCCACCAACAAGAGTGAGTCCAGATGCACGTGCCATCTCGATGACGGCAACGCCTCGGTGCAAGCGCCACTCGGCTTGAACAGGGTGACCCAGTGGTCCGGCAACAGTGGTGACGCGATTTGCGCCACCGAGAACTTCGAGCGTGCCTTCTCCGCCATCTGCCATGGGCATTTCGACGCAGTCAATGTTGAGGTTCCAACAGGCATGGCCAATAGCTGCGCACACCTGAGCAGCTGATGCGGTTCCTTTGAACTTGTCGGAAGCTGCAAGTACGCGCATGTGCATACCTTACGGGGCGCATAAGGTTGCGCCATGAGTGAATTGACAAACCTTGATGCAGTCGACCAAGCCGGACTAGTTGCAAGCGGAAAAGTTTCTGCTCGCGAACTGATTGATGCAGCGATTGCTCAGGCAGAGGCGGTCAATGGCGATATCAACGCAATTATTCATCCACGGTTTGAACGTGCACAAAAAGAAGCAGACTCTGGATTGCCTGCTGGGCCATTCACGGGCGTGCCGATGGTCTTGAAAGATCTTGGTGCTCCACTTGTTGGCGAACCACATCATATGGGGACGCGGTTTTTGAAGAATGAAAAATACATTGCGTCGCGTAGCAGTTACTTAACGCAGCGCTTCTTGCGCGCGGGATTTGTTGTGATTGGTAGAACCAACACTCCTGAATTCGGAAACACCATTACTACCGAACCGTTGTCGTACGGACCTACGCGCAACCCATGGAATCTTGAACACTCAACCGGTGGTTCCAGTGGCGGGTCTGCAGCAAGCGTTGCAGCACACATCGTTTCAGTAGGACACGCCAATGATGGTGGTGGCTCTATTCGTGTACCAGCAAGTGAATGCGGTCTTGTCGGGCTCAAGCCATCACGTGGCCGCGTGAGTAAAGGTCCTGATCTTGGTGAAACGTGGATGGGAGCAACCATCGATGGTTGCGTGACTCGTACTGTGCGTGACACCGCTGCAGTTCTTGATGTGATTTGTGGGTATGAATCGGGCGACCCGTACACCGCACCTCCCTTTGCGCGACCACTGTCGCAAGAAGTTGGCGTGAACCCTGGTCGATTGCGCATTGGCATTCTTGATCATCCACTGTTCAGTTATCAATTAGATGATGCTGAGTCGCGCGCATCAGTCGCACGTGTCGCAGATCAGTTGACTGCGTTAGGTCATGATGTTTCAGTTGCATGGCCAGAGCATTTGAACGATGAATCAAGTGCGGGAAAATTCACCGCAATTGTTGCGGCGTGGACACATCGAGACGTTTCGACGTTTGAAGCAATACTTGGCCGCACAATTGGTGAAGGCGATTTAGAACCAGACAACATTCGCATGCGCGAAATGGGTAGGGCAGTTACAGCAGAAATGTATTTAGCAAATATGGAATGGCTGCATGCATGGTGCAGGCGAGTAGTGCAATGGTGGGAACCAACGGATGGCTCGAAGGGTTTTGATGTTCTTGTTACGCCGACACTTGCTGGTCCACCGCCACGCATTGGTCATCTCAGTGGCGAAAACGGTGGACGCAATTTGCGCGAGATCATGGCGTACACATCGCAGTTCAACCTGACAGGTCAACCGGCAATCAGTCTTCCGTTGCATTGGTCAGCAAGTGGGCTTCCCATGGGCGTTCACTTTGTGGGTGCGCCATTTCGCGAAGATGTGTTGGTGCGACTTGCATCGCAATTGGAAACTGCAATGCCATGGAGCGGCATGGTTGCTCCTCTGGTGGCGAATCCCTAGTAGTTCGGTAGGGTTTGCTTATGGCCGTGACCGTTCGAATCCCCACCAATATGCGCCCCATCTCAGGTGGCGCATCCACCGTTTCTGTGGAAGGTGCCACCTTGCGCGATGTGCTTGTGGCCCTCAATGCAGCCCATGCCGGCTTTAATGACCGCCTGTTCGACGCCACCGGCGAACTGCACAAGTTTGTCAACGTCTTTGTTTCTGACGACGATGTTCGTTATTTGCAAGGCTTAGACACCCCTGTTGCCCCTGGCGACACGGTCTCCATCATCCCTGCGGTGGCCGGCGGCCTCTAATTCTCAGGTACTGCTCCCTCGGTGAGGGGTAGTGGCGTTAGCAGTCTCAACGGTAGAGTGCTAGTCGTCTGTTCCAGTGTGAAAACACCCCCCGAACAGGCCTATCCCCATACCTACGGAGGAAAATCCCATGGCAAAGCTCATTGCATTTGATGAAGAAGCACGGCGCGGTCTTGAAGCCGGCATGAACAAGTTGGCTGACGCCGTTCGCGTCACGCTCGGACCTAAGGGTCGCAACGTCGTTCTTGCCAAGCAGTGGGGCGCACCAACAATCACAAACGACGGTGTTTCCATCGCAAAAGAAATCGACCTTGAAGATCCATACGAGCGCATTGGTGCTGAGTTGGTCAAGGAAGTTGCAAAGAAGACCGACGATGTTGCCGGTGACGGAACAACAACAGCAACAGTTCTTGCATGGACCATGGTTCGCGAAGGACTTCGCAACGTTGCTGCCGGTGCAAACCCAATGTCTTTGAAGAAGGGCATCGAAGCTGCCACTGCAGCTGCAATTGAAAGCATTCGTGCACTTGCAAAAGAAGTTGACTCAAAAGAGCAGATCGCACAGGTTGCATCAATTTCAGCTGCCGACCCAGAAATTGGTCGCATGATTTCAGAAGCAATCGACAAAGTTGGCAAAGACGGAGTTATCACCGTTGAAGAAAGCCAAACATTCGGAATGGAAATGGACCTTGTAGAAGGAATGCGCTTTGACAAGGGCTATATCTCGCCATACTTCGTTACAGATACAGACCGCATGGAAGCATCACTCGACGATGCATACATCCTTTTGGTGTCAAGCAAGATCACAAACGTTCGTGACATGTTGCCAGTACTTGAAAAAGTAATGCAGAGCGGTCGCCCGTTGGTCATCATTGCTGAAGACATCGAAGGCGAAGCACTTGCAACTTTGGTAGTCAACAAGATCCGCGGAACATTCAAGAGCGTTGCTGTCAAGGCTCCTGGTTTCGGTGACCGTCGTAAAGCAATGTTGCAAGACATTGCAATTCTTACTGGTGGCCAAGTCATCAGCGAAGAGGTTGGTCTCAAGCTTGAAAACGTCACTCTTGACTTGTTGGGAACAGCAAAGAAGATTGTCATCACAAAAGATGAAACAACAATCATCGAAGGTGCCGGTTCTGACGATGACATCAAGGGCCGTATCAGCCAATTGAAAGCTGAAATTGACAACACCGATTCTGACTACGACCGCGAAAAGCTCCAAGAGCGTTTGGCTAAGTTGTCTGGTGGAGTTGCAGTCCTCAAAGTGGGCGCAGCTACTGAAGTTGAACTCAAAGAGAAGAAGCACCGCATTGAAGATGCTGTCAGCACCACAAAAGCTGCCATCGAAGAAGGCGTTGTTCCTGGCGGTGGCGTTGCATTGCTTCGCGCACAAGCTGCTGTTATCGCTGCTGCTGAAAAGCTCACTGGTGATGAAGCAACTGGCGCACGCATGGTTGCTCGTTCACTTGAAGGTCCTCTCAAGCAGATCGCTGAAAACGCAGGCCTCGAAGGTGGCGTTGTTGTTGAGCGCGTGAAGAACTTGAAGGGCAACGAAGGACTCAATGCCGCCACTGGCGAATACGTTGACCTCGTAAAGCTCGGAGTCATCGACGCAGCAAAAGTAACTCGCTCTGCATTGCAGAACGCAGCATCAATTGCAGCATTGTTCCTCACCACCGAAGTTGTAATTGCTGACAAGCCTGAATCGGCTGGCGGCGGACACGACCACGGCGGCGGAATGGATGACTTCTAGACCAACGTCTAGAAGTACTTCAACCCTTCATTCTTGATGTCGCGCGTCATCGCTCTCGTTAGCGGTGCAGAAGCGCGAGAATTCGATACAGATTTACCGTATTTGTCGCGCGCCCTTGGCGATCGTGGCATCATCACGGAAGTAGTTAATTGGGATGACGTGTCTATTGATTGGTCGCGCTACTCAATGGCGATTGTTCGTTCCCCGTGGGACTATCACCGTCGGTACCCGGAATTTCTCACGTGGTTAGATGCTGTCTCAGCTGCAACGGTGTTGCATAACTCTGCTGATGTCATTCGGTGGAATACCAATAAGGAATATCTGACTGAATTGGTTGATGCCGGAATCGGCATTGTTCCCACAACATTTGTTCATTCAGCAGAAGAACTTGTCACCATTACCAATGAGGGCATGTTGGAACGCGACATTGTGGTGAAGCCAACTATTAGTGCTGGTTCGAACAACACAGAACGTCATGAAGAATCGCCAGTGAAGGCAGCGGCTCATCTTGGGTTTCTGCTGGATGCGGGATTTGTTGCAATTGTGCAGCCGTACCAACGTTTCATCGATGAACGTGGTGAAACTGGCATGGTGTATTTCAACGGTCAGCTCAGTCATTCATTCCGCAAAGGTGCCATTTTGGCGACAGGTGAGAACGTCAAAAATGGACTGTTCACCGTGGAAGAAATAACACCTCGGACTGCCAGCGGGCAAGAGCGCGAGTTGGGCAAAGAAGTAATGACATTCGTGAAAAAGAAGTTCGGCGAATACCCGCTGTATGCCCGTGTTGACGTGGTGCGGGGGTCTGCAGGGGTTCCCGTAGTTATGGAGCTGGAATTGGCAGAACCATCGTTTTTCTTGCAGGTTAACCACGAGGCGCCGTCGCGTTTTGCCTCCGCGGTTCTGGCTCGCCGATAGCGTTATCAGTATGAGCGAACCGATGTCCCCGTCAGTTGGTCTTGCAGTAGTCCACTATTTTTGCAAGCCAAGTTTTGAATACGACGGCGATGCACTTGTTGCAGCCGTGAAGGCCGCTGAAGGCGCCGGTGTCACTGTGATCACTGTTGCAATGTTGGGCCATAAAGCCGACGTTGCAGTTATGGGTGTTGCTGCTGACATGCGCGAACTCAAAGCATTGCAAACCGGCATTC
>JAPKZY010000081.1 GCA_026393535.1 Actinomycetota bacterium
GTCGCGGTGCACCACATTGTTGCGGTGCGCATATGCCAACGCGTTAGCAATGGCTGCACCAACACCAGCGGCAGAAACAGATGTCATGCGGCCTTGGCGGCGCAACGCATCAGACAACGTGCGGCCCTTCACGAATTCCATCGCCATGAAATAGGTATTGCCGGTTTGGCCCCAGTCGTAGACACCCACGATGTTCGGGTGGTTCAGGCCAGCAACGCTCTGGGCTTCGCGGCGAAAACGCTCCACAAAGTTCGGGTCAACGGCATGTTCCGGGAACAGCACCTTCACGGCCACATCGCGGTCGAGCAGCAGGTCACGGGCCAGGAACACGTCGGCCATTCCACCGCGACCGATACGCCGAGAAATCTCGTAGCGCTCGTTAATGACTTGGGGATTCTGGTTCGACATACGGCTCTTAGAGGTTACCCGTGCTGCCTATGGGGCTGCGGGCAGTGCCAATGCCGCATTCAGTACATCGCGGGCTACCGGACCTGCCAAATGCCCACCAGTACTGGCGCTCACGACATCGTTCACACCTTTGATAAATACTGAAACAACGAAGCGTGGTGCCTCGGCTGGGGCAAAAGCGGTGATCCAGGCATGAGAACGCTGTTTTTCACCCTCGGCGTTCAATTGCGCTGTTCCGGTCTTTGCCGCAACGGAAATTCCGCCATTCAACTGAAGGCAACACGCAGCGGTGCCCGTTTGCGCAACACCAATCATGAGTTGCGTCATGGTTGCTGCAGTAGCAGGGGACATCGGGGTCTTCCATGCTTCAGGTGCAGTGGTGCTCATCACGGTGCCGTTACGAGTGCGGGTCGAATCAATCACGTGCGGCTTCATCATCACGCCGCCGTTTGCCACAGACCCTGCAATCATCGCCATATGTAATGGAGTGATCTGCACCTGGCCTTGGCCGAAACCGTGAATTGCTAACAGCGCCAATGAATCAGCGAAGTCGGCTGCAATGCCACCAAAGGTGCTTGCTGCTGCGCCGGGCAGATCAAACGGAATACGTTCATCGAAACCGAATCTGTTCGCACCGTTCACCATGAGGTCTGGCCCAATGGCAACAGCAGTTTGTGCAAATGGAATATTGCAACTGCGGCGGAACACTTCAGCCAAGTCGCCGCCACATACTTTCTTGCCGTAGTTACGAATCTGCTTCTTTGTATTCGGCGGAACCCACGCGCGTTCTTTCTTGAACACGCTCATCATGTCGATCTTTCCTGTTTCAAGACCCACAGTGGTGGTGACAATCTTGAATGTCGAACCTGGCATGTATCGCTCTTGGTACGCGTTTGCTAACAACGGCTTTGCTGTATCTTTCTGCAGCCCATCCAGCGCCTCATTCACCACGTTGCCATTGTGTGACGCAATCAGGTTCGGGTCATACGACGGGTTCGAATACATGGCCAACACGCCACCGGTCTTCGGGTCAAGCACCACTACAGACCCTTCGCGATTTCCCAACGCCTTCTTTGCTGCAGCCTGCAAGTCTGCACGCAATGTCACACGCACACTGCCAGACACATCATCTTTCGAAAACAAGCCACCCGTTGCTTCTAATTGTTGTTGCGGAGTTTTGCCAGACAACACAGCAGTCTGCGTGCGCTCAAGTTGCGTACTGCCGTACCCCAGTGTGTAGTACCCGGTGATGTTTGCGAACAGCTCGCCCTTCGGGTAATTGCGTTGATACTTGTACTTACCTGAACCGTTTGCTGCATCAACAGGAAGAGTCTGAGCAATTATCGAACCGTCCGCAGTAATGATGTCTCCGCGCGGCGTATCAAAGTCGCGCAACGTAATGCGGTTGTTGCGCGGGTTACTCACCAATGAATCGCGCTGCACAACTTGCCAGTTAGTCAACTGCACAAACAGCACACCAAACAACACAATCAAAGCAACAGTCAGGTGACGAATTCGCTGGTTCATGCCGCAGCCGCCCTACGCAAGCGCCACAATGCAAAGCGTTCCGCAATGCTGGAATCATCTGGAACTTCA
>JAPKZY010000036.1 GCA_026393535.1 Actinomycetota bacterium
CAAGGACGATGTCCGTGAAGTACGTGAAGGCTTCGAATGCGGAATTGGCTTGTCTGACTTCCAAGACTTGAAGCCTGGCGACCTCATTGAAACATTCGAAGAACGCGAAATCGCTAGGGTCTAGCTATGGCTGATCTTGATTTTTTCTTCGACCCTGTATGCCCTTGGGCATGGATCACATCTCGTTGGGTTGCCGAAGTTCAAGAACTTCGTGACTACAAGGTCTCATGGAAGTTCATCTCTCTCAAGATTTTGAATCAAGACAAGATGGATTACGCATCGATGCCTGCCGGATACAAAGACGTACATGCAGCCGGAACTTCTGGTTTGCGCGTTGCAGCAAAGGCTCGTTCCGTTGCTGGCAATGATGCTGTCGCAAAGGTCTACACCGCGCTTGGCTTCAGCTTGCACAACAAACAAGAACGTGAACTTTTTGTAGCTGACATCGAAGGCCACATTGCAAAATTGTTGGCAGAAGCAGGACTACCTGTTGAATGGGCATTGTCAGCCAACGATGAGTCATTTGACCGCCTCATTGCTGATGAGACCGCAATGGCGCTTGAACGTGCGGGAAAAGATGTCGGCACGCCCATCATTACTTTCAATCCTGGTGGTCTCAAAGAGGCCTCGTTCTTCGGACCAGTCATCTCCACCATTCCTCGTGGCGAAGATGCCACGAAATTGTGGGATGCCATTGAAACCATCGCCACATCGTCTGATATGGCAGAACTCAAGCGTTCGCTTCGTGCGCGTCCAAATTTCGACTAACTGTCTTCTAGTGTTGTCGGCATGAAAGTCGTTTACACCCCAGCGCACCTTTTGCATGATCCGCATACGGAGATTGAAAAGGGAACTGTTCATTCGCCGTTTGAACATATTGGTCGCGGGGAAATCATTCGCGAAGTGTTATCAGCCGATTCTCGTTTTGATTTACTTTCGCCAACGCAATGGGGAATCGACCCCATCAATGCGGTGCATGATTTAGGGCTACATCGATTCCTCACAACGGCATGGCAGGAATATCAGGACGCCATTGCTCCGTGTCGTGAAGTAACCCCTGAAGTTTTTTATAGTCAAGCACTTCGTAACAAGATGTCAGGCGGAACAGAACCCGCATCAATTAGTGGTCGTCTTGGCTGGTGGTGTTTCGAAACTACGACACCATTAACTGAAGGAACATATGAAGCTGCTCGTGGTGCAGTTGATACGGCAATGACTGCAATGCAATTAGTACTCGATGGAGAGCAATCTGCATATGGTCTGTGCCGCCCGCCGGGGCACCATGCCACAACGTCTTTATACGGTGGATACTGCTTCTTTAACAATGCGGCGATTGTCGCTCACCATGTAGCGAGTACTCGCGGAGTCAAAGTGGTTGTGCTTGATGTTGATTATCACCACGGCAACGGCACACAAGAGATTTTCTACGATCGCGACGATGTGATGTACGTATCGCTTCATGCCGACCCTGCTCGCGCATACCCGTACACCATTGGTTACGCAGATGAGGTTGGTGCAGGTAAGGGCAGAGGGAGCAATATCAACATCCCGTTTGCTGCTCGCACAGGTGACGATGTGTATGTCAATGCTCTCGCGGATGCACTGAGCAAGATTCACGCATTCGGTGCAGACATGATTGTGGTGTCATTGGGTCTTGACACCTTCATCACGGACCCCATTTGTGACATGTCAATCACCACGGACGGCTTTCGTCGATGTGGTGAATTACTAAAACAACTGGGGCTTCCTGCAGTAGTTCTGCAAGAAGGTGGCTATGACGTAGAGAAACTCGGCATCAATGTGCAGAGTTGGCTCGTTGGTTTGGGCGCTTAAGCCTTCTTCAACGCGTCAATGACAGGCAACCAGCGTGTCGGGTCTGCCTTGTATGGCGCATAGAAACTGAGACGGTCGATGACATCGCCGTAACGAGAGATGAGTTCAGGTGCAACGCGCTCTGGTTCAGCAACAACTGCAAATGTATTGAGAATTTCATCGGTGATGAGATTTCCCATGTCGACCCATTTGCCCTGCTTTGACAAGCCATTGAGTTCGTCCTGAAGGCCGTCCCATCCGTGAAGTTCCAAAACGCCCTTATAGGCCGGGGTGGAACCGTAGAAGGCGATCTGCTGACGAGTACCAGCAGCTGCTGCTTCCATTTCTTTTTCGTTTGTGCCAGTGACAACGAAGCTTGGTCCGACAATTTCGAACCCTTCCATTGTCTTGCCGGCTTTTGCACGACCACGGGCAAGTGCTGGCAATGTGACTTCACGCAAGTAACGCTCGGTGGTGAAACCGTGGCACAAAAATCCGTCGCACACTTCGCCTGCAACTTCAGTCATCATTTCTCCAACACCCGCGAGGAAAATCTTTGGTGGTCCGTATGGTGCCATCTCTGAAGGGTCCGGAGCGAAGAATGGGGTCATCAATGTGTGGGTGTAGAAGTCTCCACGGAAATCAAGTTTTGTTCCGTTGAGCCATGTGTCCCAAATAGCGCGCATTGCCAAAATCATTTCGCGCATACGCGGAGCTGGGTGGCTCCATTCCATCGAGAAACGCTTTTCGATGTGAGGCTTGATCTGGCTACCAAGGCCCATCATGAAGCGGCCCTTTGAGTAGCTCTGCAGATCCCAACCGATGTTTGCAAGGTTCATCGGGTTACGTGCAAATGCAACAGCAATCGATGTTCCGATTTCAAGAGTTGTTGTGTGCTCTGCAGCAAGGAGCAATGGAAAGAATGGGTCATGCGATGTTTCAGCAGTCCACGCACCTGAGTACCCGGCTGCTTCTACTTCTTTTGCGCTCTGTGGCACGTGTGAAAGATTTGATCCGATTCCGCCGTCAACCTTCATGGTCAACCTCCTGTTTGTTGGTCTCGCAAGAACTGCTCGACTTCCGCTGCTATTTCATCAACTGTAGGTATTGCAGTGGCGTCTGGCTTCATTGCGCCGAATGAGCCGTGTTCTGCATCGTAGGCAGCCTCAAGTTTGCCCAGCATCTCAGCGTGTTCAGGGTTGCCGGCCACCAATTGGTCAAGGCGTTCGCGTTGTACACCTGATTCCTTACGCAATGCTGAGGTATCGATGGTGAGACCTGCCTCTAGACACGCTGCCTCAACCAGGGCAGCGCTTGCTGCGGGGTAGGCCATGGTCGCTACATAATGAGGTATCTGTGCCCACAAACCAATTGCAGTGATGCCAGCGTCCGTTAGAGAGTGCTCAAGAATTGCTTCAACTCCTGCTGGCACATCAACAGTGCTGCGCGTGAGAGATAGGCGTTCTGCAATAGCAGCATCTGGTGACGTGGCAGACAAACCAACTGGTCGAGTGTGCGGAGCTCCGAATGGATAGGCACCCATGCCGATTGCAGTTTTGACTCCAAGTTGAGTAGCAAGAGTGGCGACAGTTTTTGCGAAATAGTGCCATGCCATATCGGGCTCTGGTCCGGTGAGTAGCAACACATCACGGCCATCGTCGTCTGTGCCGACACGCATCTCAGGTACAGACCACACGATGCGGGTGTTGACACCTTCACGCAATTCCATCAACGGCCGACGTGCGCGATAGTCAACAAACGTGTCTCCATCAAAATTAATCAGGTCACGTGATGCAGTTGCGTTGATGAGATGTTGCATTGCGCCAGCAGCAGCGCCGCTTGCATCAATCCATCCAGACATCATGATGATGAGTGTTGGTGAGTCAAGAAGCGGTAATTCACCGTGCACCGTGTACGGCGAAGCGCTAGATGGGGTCATTTCATTCTCTCAAGCATTTGCACAGCTTTTTGAGTTGCGCCCTCGACCTGAATTTTGAATGGTTCAAGTTCAGCAGGGTCGCGATCTCCCAATGCGCCACCGAGATAGCGGGCGTAGACGCCTTCAATAATGCACGCAAGTTTCCAATAGGCAAATGCGACGTAGTAATCAAGTTGTGAAATGTCACGACCTGATGTTTCTGCATAACGACGAGCCAGATCGCTGCGATCTAAGAATCCCTTGGCACTGCAGACAGAATTTGACCATGCACTTGCCTCGTCATTTGGTCCGGTCCAATAGACCATGAGAAGTCCGAGGTCAGCCATGGGGTCGCCCAAGGTGCAAATTTCCCAGTCAAGAACAGCAATTACATTGCCTTTTGCATCGACCATGCAGTTGTCAAGGCGATAGTCGCCATGAACAATGGTGGAGGAGGCTTGCTGTGGAATACGCGACATCAATTCCTCAAACACACTGTCGACTAACGGAAGTTCGCGAGTGCGTTGTTCCACGATGTTGCCGTGCCAGCGCTTGAGTTGACGTGCAATGTA
Organism: Actinomycetota bacterium; assembly: GCA_026393535.1. Taxonomy (GTDB): domain Bacteria; phylum Actinomycetota; class Acidimicrobiia; order Acidimicrobiales; family Ilumatobacteraceae; genus UBA2093. The sequence goes on from JAPKZY010000036.1 coordinate 4,303, forward strand.
TCCCTCGTGGCGACCAAGGTCATCAAGTCCGACAGTCTTCAAATCAACAGCATGAATTGCGGCCATGGTGTCAACGATTGATTCGCTTGCTCGCTTGCAACCATCGGGGCCAAGCAGTGTTTCGGCGATCGCTTTGTCGCGTACAACATGTCCGTCAACAAAATCCATGACATAAAATGGCAGTTCGTTGACGGCTTCGTCTGTGCATAAACCTCGAGCTGTTGCCACGGGAACATTGCTGTTTGCAAGGCCGGCAATGATGCGATGTTCGCGCCCCATGTCATGAGCACTAGCGAGACGATGGCCAAGAGGGGGGCGGCGCAAAACGTAGGAATGGCCCGCTGCGTCATCAACCTTGAACGTGAGGTTTGAATGACCACCTGCAATTTGTGTGTAGGCGAACGGGGCGGTTGCTCCGTTGATGTTGGCCACGAGCCAACCCTCGACGTTGTTGCTGATGCCATGCGGAAGAGTCACACCACAAAAACTACCTGTATCGTGCCCCTATGTCCCTAGACGTCACCGATGCCACCTTTCAGACCGAGGTGGTGGAGCGTTCTCATACCGTTCCGGTGATTGTTGATTTCTGGGCTCCGTGGTGTGGGCCATGCAAGAGCCTCACGCCCATCCTCGAGCGTGCCACAGCCGCTACAGAGGGCCAGGTCGAGCTTGTCAAACTGAATATCGATGAAAACCCCGGAGCCACTCAGGCCTTTCATGTGCAATCAATTCCCGCGGTGTTCGTCCTCAAGGATGGCAAAGTTATTCACAATTTCACGGGCGGCCAATCAGACCAATACGTGCAACAACTTGTTCAGGCCCTGTTGCCAGACCCCATGCAAACCCGCATTATTGAATTGTTAGCTAACGGAACAGAAGAAGCTCTGCGTGATGCTGTGGCATTGGCGCCAGGAAATGAAGACGCCATCTGCACCTTGGCTGATCTGTTGATTTGTACCGGCAAAGCAGAAGAGGCACTGACATTTCTCGTTCGGCTTCCCGAGACTGACCGAGTGCGCAAATTAGGCGCCACGGCGCGATTAGCTATGAACCCGGTTGACAACCTTGATGTAGAACTTGATGCCTTATTGCTCTGTGTCAAAGACGATGAAGTTGCGCGACGTGAATATTTAGACATCTTGGAGACCATGGGGCCGGCTGATCCCCGCACCGGCAAATATAGAAAATTGTTGACAACAAAACTCTTTTAGATTTTCCAATTACATGTCTGCGTTCACCACATCACAGGCATGGATATACCTCACTGGAACGTCATTAAAAAACAAATGTCGTACTGGGTGTCATTTATCGGATTAACCCGACTTGTCATCGGGCTGGTGACGACCATTGTCGCGTCCGCCGGTATTTGGCTATTGGTACGTCCATCTGCGCCTCTGGTTGAATCCATGGTGCCGCATGCGTCCGGTGTTGGCATAGTTGCGCCTCTATCAACACTGCCAACACCGTTGACCGTGCGAATTCATGTGGCGGGTGCAGTAGTTCATCCTGGTGTGTACACCGTGTCGTCTTCTGCACGAGTTGTTGATGCGGTTACAGCAGCCGGAGGTGCCACATCACGTGCAGATCTTGAACGCATCAATCTTGCACAGACAATTATTGACACAGAGCAAGTGTTCGTGCCCTTTCGTTCGTCGCGGACTACAAAAATTACGGTCGCACCACGGCTTCGCCCTTCGCGCACGACAGTTCCTGTTTCTGCACCGACAGTTCCTGGTGTGTTGCCAATTGTTGGAGTGCCAACTACAACGGCGACACCATTGATCAATTTGAATTCGGCCACATCAGACCAACTTGATACGTTGCCCGGTGTCGGCCCGTCAACGGCAAAAGCAATTATTAGTTATCGCAATCGCAAAGGCCCGTTTGGCAAGGTGGAAGATTTGTTGAAGGTTCCGGGCATAGGGCCAGCCAAAGTGGCTGCGTTACGTGATCAGGTCACGGTGTAGTTAGAACGCACCCAAAACAAGAACGCCAAGCAACAATCCGCCCGCTGCGCCAATCCATAGTCCGAGTCCCACCACAACAAATTCGCGTAGCCATTCGCGCCAGCCAACGACAGGTCGTTTTGTCACCCTGCCAGCAACTACTTGACCTAGAAACCACCACAACACGGCGCTGCTGGCAATTGCAATCAACAGACGCGCCGCGCCACCTGCTGCCGGCATACCGAGTATCGGCATAACGGGAAGGGCCATCACCATCAGCACGAATGCGAGCGAGCCGCCAATTGGTCCAGAGACAAACCATGAGAACACGACACCGAACAACCACAATCCAACGGCGCAACCGATGGCCATGAGACCACCGCGGCGCCTAATGGACCTGCGGGTAGATGCAACGCCGCCTGGCAACATGAACCGTCCGCCCGTTGATGAAGTTGATGTCACGAGCCAATCGTACGACGCTACGACTGACGAAGTGAGCCATGGTGTCTCTGCGTCGGTTGGTCTCACATTGCTCGCAGCGGTGATGTGGGTCTCGGTGATTGTGGGGGAGCACATTCCTCGCCTTGCGTCATTGCGTGGGGCCAGTTGTGTTGTGCTGGTGTTGCTCTCTGTCTCTTGGTGGCGTTATCGACGATGGCACGTGTCGTTGATGACGGTGTTGGTTGTCGGGGCAGTGGGGTTGGTCGGTGGTGCAGCTGCATGGCAAGAGGTTTCTGTGATTGATGGGCCATGTTCTGGCAACGCAACAGTGCGTACGGACCCTACATGGGTCGGAAATGGTGTCGGTGTTGTGCTGCAGTTGCATGGCAAGCGGTATCGGGTGATTGCTCACGGAGCACCAGGGGCGCACCTAGCAAATCGGTTAGCAGGAGAACACGTTGCAGTGAGGGGGAATTGTGCGAAAACATCGGGGCCGTACAGCAGGTATGACCGCGTTACTCATGTCGTTGGTCGCATGACTGTGCAATCAGTGTCCGAGGAATTTTCTGAAGGGTCAATCGCAGTACGTGCAGCAAACCGCATGCGCATGGCGCTGCATGACGGAGTTGCATCGATGCCGTATAACTTGCAAGCTCTCTTTGCGGGTTTAGTCATTGGTGATGACCGTGATCAATCACGTGAAATGGTGAATCAATTTCGTGCAAGTGGCCTATCTCACTTGTGTGCGGTCTCTGGACAGAATGTTGCGTACCTATTGGCCGCATTGTCTCCACTGCTACATCGGTTGCGACGCAATAGTCGATTCATTGCCGTACTGATTATTCTTGCGTGGTTTGTTTTGCTCACGCGAGCAGAACCTTCTGTCTTGCGTGCAGCAGTGATGGCTGGTTTAGTTGCAATGAACGCAGCATCAGGAACTTCAATGAATGCACGAACAATTCTTGCGTTAACAGTGATTGTGCTGTTGCTGATTGATCCGATGCTCGCGTGGAGCGTGGGATTTGCATTATCGGTTGGTGCTACTGCTGGTCTCGCTTGGTTATCAGCGCGACTCGGGCACATCATTGGCCGTCACGGAATGCTTGCCGCAACATTGGCAGCGCAAGTCGGCACGATGCCCGTGTCATTTTTCGTCTTTGGGTATGTACCTGTCGTGTCGCTCATCGCTAACCCATTGGCGCTATGGGTTGCAGGAATGGTGATGATGGTGGGTCTTCCACTTGCGCTTCTTGCCAGTTTGTTGACACCACTTGAGCCATTGGTGTCGTGGGCAATGACCATTCCAGTCGCATGGGTAGCTGGGGTTGCACGTATCTGTTCAGACCTCTCGCCCCATGGGCGTCTCAACGTCGGTTTGTGGCTGTGTGTTGCGAGCGCAATATGGCACCGGTGGCAACAAACAGAGGCATGACGCACTGATGTGGCAAGGTAGTACGCATGGCCGTGTACCTAATTTCTGGCGATGAAATACTCATCGGGCTAGAACTCTCATCACTCGTCGACCGGCTTGTCGGCGATGCGGATAGGTCCATGATGGTCGATGATTTCGATTGTTCCGAAAGCAACATGACCATTGCACCCGTTGTTGATGCTCTCACCACCATGTCGCTGTTCATGGAGAACAAAGTTGTTGTATTGCGACACTTGCAAGATCTTGATGGCGTCTTTGTTGACACATTGGTTGCCGCAATTGATGCAGTGATCTTTGAAGTTGATTTCATAATCACGGTCACTGGTCGAATTCCCAAGGCAATTGCTGATGCCTGTAAACGCGTCAAAGCCGAAACTATTGGCGCTGCCGTAGTTAGCAATCAAAGAGATCGCATCGAATGGGTGGAAGCCCGTCTCATCGAAGCGGGTTTTCTGTTCTCAGCAGACGCATCACGGCTCATTGCCACGTGGTTTGGTGGCGACCAGGGTCGGCTTGGTGGTCTGCTCGCAACCCTCACTTCTGCATATGGCGAAGGCGCCAAGTTGTCGCGTTCGGACATTGAAGTATTCCTCGGCGAGGCAGGCAGCGTTGCTCCGTGGGACCTCACTGATGCAATTGATGGTGGTGATGTGAAGAAGGCATTGCTTATGTTGCATCGCATGATGAACGCGGGTGAATCTCATCCATTGCAAATCTTGGCGTTGTTGTCGAACCGTTATGCCCAAATGATGAAGATTGACGGCAGGGGAGTGCGAAGCGCCGGAGATGCTGCGGCCATTCTGGGTGGCAAAGAATTCACGGCGAAGAAAGTGCTCGAGCAGTATCAACGACTCGGTAGCGCCGGTATCTCGCGCGCTATCTCATTGCTTGCAACGGCAGATCTTGATCTGCGGGGTGGCAAAGACTGGGAGCCAGATTTGGTGATGGAAGTACTTGTTGCTCGTTTGGCTCGCCTAGGCGGAGCACCTGTGCAACGTTCGTTTGCGAAGCGGTAAGAAAGTTACTTAGCGGCGTTTGCGTGTCGCATGAGGCGACTCTTGCGACGTGCAGCTGAGTTGGGATGAATAATTCCCTTGGCTGCTGCCATATCGATTCGTTTGATAGCAAGACGAATATCGGCTTCACCTTCAGGTGTGCCGAGACTTGCTGTCGCTGTACGAATACGGGTGCGCAATTCGCTCTTGACTGCTTTGTTGCGGTCTTGAGCTTTTGCGTTGGTAAGAATGCGCTTTTTTTGGCTCTTAATATTTGCCATGGCTTGAAAGGCTATCGCCACACACCCCCGTCCCCAACCGCCTAGGGGTAGGCTTTCCTTTGCCCATGGACCTTGCCAAAATTCGGAATTTCTCGATCATCGCCCATATTGATCACGGTAAGTCCACTCTTTCAGACCGCATACTCGAATTGACCGGGGCAGTCGACGCACGTGAAATGCGTGCCCAGTATCTCGACTCGATGGATCTCGAGCGCGAACGGGGCATCACCATTAAGGCTCAGAACGTACGCGTGCCATGGAAAGGCCACACTTTCCACCTCATTGATACGCCGGGTCACGTTGACTTCGGCTACGAAGTTAGTCGTTCTCTCGCTGCGTGTGAAGGCGTCGTGCTTGTTGTAGACGCAGCACAGGGAATTGAAGCACAGACTCTTGCCAACTGTTATCTCGCTCTTGAACACAACCTCGAAATAGTTGCGGCCCTTAACAAGATTGACCTGCCAGCAGCCGATCCAGACCGTTACGCCGCAGAGATTGAAAACATTCTCGGTATCCCTGCTGATGAAATCTTGCGGATCTCAGCAAAGACAGGTGAAGGAGTTCCTGAACTTCTCGATGCAATTGCAGAACGTATTCCTGCCCCTGTTGGCGATATTGATGCACCATTGCAGGCTCTGATCTTTGACTCGCAGTTTGACCAGTATCGCGGTGTTGTCTCTAGCGTGCGCGTGATGAACGGCCGTTTGTCAACTGGCAGTCGTTTGTTCTTCATGCAAGCACGAGCAACACACGACGTCATCGAAATCGGTGAGCGTGCACCCGTGCCAACACCAGTTGCTGAATTGGGGCCTGGTGAAGTTGGTTACCTCATTGCTGGCATTAAAGATGTTGCTGAAGCTCGTAGTGGTGAGACAGTGACGAACTCGTTGAACCCAGCCACAGAAGCTCTTGAGGGTTATCGCGACCCGAAGGCAATGGTGTTCTGCGGTTTGTACCCGATTGATGGTGACGACTTTGAAACATTGCGCGAAAGCATTGAAAAGCTCAAGCTGAATGATGCGTCGATCACCTACGAGCCAGAGTCATCTGGCGCATTGGGGTTCGGGTTTCGCTGCGGTTTCCTCGGGCTCTTGCACATGGAGATCGTGAAAGAGCGTCTCGAACGTGAATTCAACTTGGCCCTGATTGCTACGGCTCCATCGGTTGCGTATCGCGTGACGCGCACAGATGGTGTGGTTGTTGATGTTGCGAACCCAGCTGATTTGCCGCCAATGCAGAACATCAGTTTTATTGAAGAGCCATTCTTCAAGGTGTCCATCATTACGCCGAAGGACTACACCGGAACATTGATGGACTTGTGCCAGTCACGGCGAGGCGAAATGGTCAAGTTGGAATATCTGTCGCCTGAGCGAGTCGAACTGCACTATCTCATTCCACTTGCCGAAGTAGTTGTCGACTTTTTCGATCAGATGAAGAGCCGCACACAAGGGTATGCAAGTCTCGACTACGAACTGGACGGCTACCGCAAGAGCGACTTGGTACTTGTTGACTTGCTACTTAATGCAGTTCCGGCAGATGCGTTCAGCACAATCGTGCACCGCGACAAAGCTTTTGAATACGGCAGGCGCATGTGCGCCAAACTTCGTGAACTTATTCCCCGTCAAATGTTTGATGTGCCCATTCAAGCCGCCATCGGCGGCAAGGTTATTGCCCGTGAAACGGTGAAGGCGAAGCGCAAAGACGTTCTGGCCAAGTGTTACGGCGGCGACATTACGCGTAAGCGCAAATTGCTGGAAAAGCAAAAAGAAGGCAAGAAAAAGATGAAAGCCATCGGTCGGGTAGAAGTACCTGGCGATGTTTTCATTAGTGCGTTGAAATTAGACGACTGATGTCTCAACAAGCGACAGACAAATCGTCGATGTTTCTTTCGCTCCGACATAGAAACCTTCGAATCTATTTCTTTGGTCTTCTGCTGTCGAACGTAGGCACATGGTTGCAGTTCACTGCGATGTCTTTGTTGATCTATTCCATAAACCACAAAGCAACTGACGCCGGGATTAATACATTCGCGCAGTTCATTCCCATGTTGGTGCTTGGTGCATGGGCTGGTGGTTTTGCGGATCGTCACAATCGCCGTCGTGTCACTCTCTGGTGTCAATCACTTTTGGGTGTTCAAGCATTGGTGCTAGCCGTTGTCACATTTACAGGTCATGTGTCATTGCCAATGATTTATCTCTTGTCGTTTGGAACAGGCGTTGCCAACGCCATCGATAATCCATCTCGTCGCGGTTTGGTCACTGAACTAGTTGAACCAGCTGAAATTCCAAACGCGATGTCGTTGAACACCACAGTGATGACTGGTTCTCGTATTTTCGGGCCAGCACTGGCGGCCGCTCTCATCGGACCACTTGGCACTGCGTGGCTTTTTGCGTTGAACGCAATCTCGTACCTTTTTGTTCTCGGTTCATTACTAATGATCTATAAGACAAAAATGTTGCCAGCTACGTCGGCGGCACGTGGGGGAAAACCAGTACGTGAGGGCCTGTCATTCGTGTGGCGTGACCCCATGTTGCGCCGCGCCTTCATTGTGTTCACAGTGGTCAGTACTTTTGCTTTCAACTACAGCGTGGTGATGCCAAAGTTGAGCGACGTTCGCTGGCATCAGGCAAGCGGGTATCCAATTTTATTGACATGCGTCAGCATCGGCAGTGTGTTTGGGGCATTAGGCACAGCCCGGTTTACTCGAATCACAGTGAGTTGGTACGCAACGCTCGTCACAATTAACGGTGTCTCCTGTATCGCGATTGCGTGGGCTCCTAACTTCCTTGTTGCGTGTCTTTTGTGCCTTCCTCTTGGCTTTGGTGGGACTGGTCTTGTTGCATCTATGAACGGGTTGAGTCAACAGAACACCGCACCAGAGATGCGCAGTCGAATGTTGGCTTTAGTTGCTGTGGCATTTCTTGGTTCGACACCCATTGGTGGTCCAATTACCGGATGGATTGGCGACAACATCGGCATTGAGTGGTCAATTGCATACGGCGGAATTTTGACTTTATTATTTGTTCCGATGTTGTGGAAGAACCGATGAGTACATCAATCTGGTGGATTCGCCGTGATATGCGAGTGACTGACAATAAGGCACTGCAATCAGCCGCCATGGCTGGCGACGTCGTGCCATTGTTTGTTGTTGATCCGCGGTTTGAAAAAGCTGGGTTAGCGCGGCGCGCATTTATGTTCGACACTCTGCGGTCGCTTGATGCTGCGACTGGTGGCATGCTGGTACTGCGTTATGGAGACCCTGTTGTTGAAGTTGCACAGATGGCCAAAGAAGTTGGAGCTACCAGCGTTTACGTGGCGTCTGACTTTGCCCCGTATGGTCAAGCACGCGATCAGAGTGTTCGTGAGGCACTGAAACAGGTTGATGCAACATTGGTGGAATCAGATTCCCCGTATTGCGTGAATCCTGGCACTGTACGAAAAGACGACGACACTCCATTGAAGGTCTTCACGCCGTTTTATCGTCGCTGGTCCTTGGTTGATTTTTCTAGTGCAGCCGACGCGTCCATTACGTATGCCGATGCAGTGAGTCATGGTCAGGGATATCCCGATATTGATTCATCCGCGTTGAATTTGCCAGAAGCGGGCGAAGAAGCGGCATGGCGCAGGTGGGATGAATGGTCTCCACGACTTGATGCGTACCAAGAGGAACGTAATAACCCAGGTGTCGACGGCACATCTTTGATGTCGCCGTACCTGCGCTTTGGTGTCGTGCATCCGCGTCAATTGATCGCTCGGTTGAACGGAACGTCAGGAGCCGATCATTACCGTCGTGAACTTGCATGGCGTGAGTTCTATGCCGATGTTCTGTTTCATCAGCCACGCACTATGTGGGAAAATCTGCAAGAAAAAATGAACGTACTGCCGCGCGACACAGATGCTGCTGCTCACGCACGGTTTGAAAAGTTTTGCGCAGCACAAACCGGGTATCCCATTGTTGATGCAGGCATTCGCCAGATGTTGTCAACAGGAATGATGCATAACCGAGTGCGAATGATTGTGGCGAGTTTTTTGGTGAAAGACCTGCATCTGCCCTGGCAGTGGGGTGCACGCTTTTTTATGCAGCATCTCGTAGATGGCGACATTGCGTCAAACAATCATGGGTGGCAGTGGACTGCTGGAACAGGCACTGACGCTGCTCCTTTCTTTCGGGTGTTTAATCCCACGTCTCAGAGCGCAAAGTTTGACCCAACAGGTTTATACCTTCGACGATGGATTCCGGAACTAGCCGAACTCGACAATGCATCGATTCATGAACCATCAACATTGGGTCTTTTGGCGCCATCGGGGTATCCAGAACCCATGGTGGATCATGCTGCAGAGCGAATAGAAGCCCTGGCGCGTTATAAATCGGTCAGCGGAAAGTAAATTTGTAGAACCATGCTCGACGAACGCAAAACCGCCATCCTTCGGGCCGTCGTCCAGGAATATGTAGCCACCGGTCAGCCCGTTGGTTCAACTCATATTGCACAGAAATCTTCTGTCATGGTTTCGTCTGCCACGGTGCGCAATGAAATGGTTGTTCTCGAGCAAGAGGGCTATTTGACCCAGCCTCATACATCAGCCGGCCGTATTCCTACCGATAAGGGGTATAGGCATTTCGTTGACTCAATCTCGTCAGCCGGAGTTTTGGCAACTGAAGATGCAACCCAAGTTGGCGATTTCTTTAAGGCCACGCATGGTCGGTTGGAAGATTTGTTACGTCACACCACCACGCTTCTTGCTGACATCACGCACCAAACAGCAGTCATCGTAGGTCCAGAAGCAGATACCACCATCGTGCGCGCAGTGCATATCAGTCGTGTCACAACGCGTACTGCAACTGTGGTTGTGGTGTTGTCGAATCACAATGTGGAAAACGACACGATTCAAATGTCTGAAGACATCACTGACCAACACATCTCAGATGCTGTTTCTCATTTGTCACGAACTCTTGTCGGCCATTCTTTAGGTGATGTCACCACGGTGTCATCCACAAACGATGCCCATGTTGATGCAGTGTGTTTTGCGACTATCAATGCGCTGTCCCACCACCGTAATGAAGCGCCAGTGTTTGTGGGCGGTGCTTCATCAATGGCTAATGCTTTTGATGCTGTAGATGTTGTGCGTGATGTGTTGTCCACCATCGAGCAACAATTTGTCGTCGTCACTTTGTTGCAAGACATGCTCGATAGGGGACTGTCTGTTGCAATAGGTGCCGAGCATGGTGTCGAACCACTTGTGTCATGTTCTGTCGTGGTGTCACCCGTGTTTGCTGACGGCGAAGTCATCGGTACCGTAGGTGTCCTTGGTCCTACCCGTATGAATTATCCGCAAGCTCTGACAACAGTTGAAGTAGTGAGCGCCCAGTTGGGCCGTCATATTGCAGAAGGAACGCTATGAGCGCTGATTTTTATCAACTCTTAGAAGTAGGCCGCACAGCAGGTGCCGATGAAATTAAACGTGCGTATCGAAAGCGTGCGCGCGAGTTGCACCCCGACGCAAACCCCGATGACCCTGAAGCTGAAGATTTGTTCAAACAAGTCAGTCACGCATACGAAGTGTTGTCAGACCCTGAGACACGCAGCCGGTACGACCGATTCGGTGACGCTGGCATTTCGGGTGCTGGCTCTGGCGGTGGCTCAGACCCATTCGGCGGCGGCGGTGGTTTCGGTGACATCTTTGAAGCATTCTTCGGCGGCGGTGGTCGTCACCAAGCTGGACCTCCTCGCGGTCAAGACCTTGAAGTCACTGCTCGCGTTGATCTGATGGCAGTCATGTTTGGCACGCAAGTCACTGTTGATGTGAACACTGCGATTGCATGCACTGACTGTTCTGGGTCTGGCGCGGGCTCTGGCACGCAACCTGTTACGTGTACAGAATGTGGCGGAGCAGGCCAAGTACGTCGTGTTCGCCAAAGCATGCTTGGCCAGATGGTCACTACAGGCGCGTGTGCCCGTTGTGGAGGCATGGGCACTGTTGTCGTTACTCCGTGTTCAAAGTGTTCAGGCGAAGGCCGCACATCGTCTCGTGAGTCGTACACCGTTGATGTTCCTGGCGGAATCAATTCAGGTCAAACAATGCGCCTTACTGGTCGCGGTGCTGCTGGTCCTCGCGGAGGAGACGCTGGTGATTTGTATGTACATGTCGCAGTGGCGCAGCACCAAAAATTTGCTCGTGAAGAAGATGATCTCATTTGTGAGCTGCCATTGACGGTGTCCCAAGCAACTCTTGGCGTGCATCAAGTCTTGGAAGCACTTGACGGCGATCTCGACCTCGTTGTTCCGGCAGGTACACAACATGGTCATGAGTTCGTCGCAAAAGGTCGCGGTGTCACGCACTTAAACGGTCGTGGTCGTGGTCATCTTCGCGTTCGGGTGTCTGTTGTTGTTCCGTCGCAACTCAACGAAGAACAAGAGTCCTTGTACCGACGCTTGGCCGAGATTTCAGGCGACGACGTGGCATCGGCCGATAAGGGCATCTTTTCGCGCATCAAATCCGCGTTTTCATAAAAAGTAGAGATGGTCGCACACTTGTGGCGTTGTATGCACCACACTGGGTGGTGATATGGCTTCTTATACCGATGACGAACTCCTGGAAGATTCTCCGTTTACCCGACTAGTCGGAGAGCGTCTACGCCGTATACGGCAACAGAAACAATGGTCGTTGTCTGATGTCGAGGACAAGAGCGACAGTGAGTTCAAGGCATCCGTACTAGGTGCATACGAACGCGGAGAGCGGGCGATCTCGGTTCCGCGGCTCGAGCGCCTTGCCCGCTTCTATGGCATCACGATTGACCAATTGTTGCCCCGTGATACTCAGCGCATCGATGATGGAGGCGCGAACGATGGCGCTCCACGCAAATTGCGCATAGATGTTGCCCGTCTTTCAACAATGGGCGGAAATCAGTTTGAAATGCTCGAGCGTTTCTTACGAATGATTCAAGTGCAACGCCAAGACTTCAACGGCAAAGTCATTACTGTTCGTGCTCATGACACTCGTGCAATCGCAGTAATGCTTGATGTGCCAGTTGATCAAGTAGGAGACAAGCTTTCTGAACTTGGTCTCTTGTTTGTGCCACCGGCAGCGTAGGAACACGTGATGTCTGAGTTCGGGGTCTACGTCCACATCCCGTTCTGTCGTCATCGTTGTGATTACTGCGCATTCGCAACGTGGACTGATCGTGACCATCTTATGGTCGCGTATGTTGACGCGGTCATTGCTGACATTGCACGAGCTGTAGAAAAGGGAATGCCTGTAGCGGACACCGTATTTTTTGGTGGCGGAACTCCCACGCGTCTTGCTCCTGAACTGCTCGCATCAATAGTCTCAGCAATTCCTGTTACTTCGAACGCTGAAATCACAGTTGAATGCAATCCTGATGACGTAACTGTCGAAATGATGAAGACCTATGTGGTCGCTGGGGTTAATCGCATCAGTATGGGTGTTCAGTCAATGGTCGACCACGTGTTGCAGTCATTAGGGCGCACGCATGACCCTGCCAATGTTGTCAAAGCCATCGCTGCCGCCCGTGAAGGTGGAATCACATCCATCAACTTGGATCTGATCTACGGAGTCCATGGTGAATCTGTTGACGACTGGCGAACGACAGTCGAACAAACAATCGCATTACAACCAACACATATCTCGGCATATGGGTTAACTGTGGAAGCTGGCACACCGCTCGCCGATGATCCGAGTCGTCACCCAGACGATGATGATCAAGCCGACAAATACGTTCTTGCCGATGATTTATTTTCAGCAGCTGGTCTGATGAATTATGAAATCAGCAACTGGGCACTTGCGGGGCATGAGTGTCGTCATAACCAGGTGTATTGGTCGCAGGGCAACTACACCGGGTTTGGTTGTGCCGCGCACTCGCATCTAGATGGCAGGCGATGGTGGAACGTTCGCACTCCTGATCGGTATATCGATTGCGTTGCGAACAACGAAACCGTTGAAGCGTCCGACGAAGTATTGGACGCGCCAACTCGGGCGAGAGAAGCGTTGGAATTGTCCTTGCGTACGCGTGATGGGGTTCCGCTAGGAACGCTTGATGTTGAAGCCTTAGAAGGCTTGGTGGAAGTGGTGGGAGAGCGCATTGTCCTTACGCGCCGCGGCCGTTTATTGGGAAACGAAGTGAGTCTGCGCCTGACCCCCTGATAAAGTGGTCATACCTTTTGAGGGCGTGTAGCTCAGTTGGTAGAGCACCACCATGACATGGTGGGGGTCCCGGGTTCGAGCCCCGTCGCGCCCACTAGATGTATTTCTTCATGCCATTCGTGCCGCATATAAATGAACGGAACCGTTTGTAATGGAAATCGTGCTCGCACTGTGTGCAGCTGCTGTGTATGGCATCGCTGATTATTCAGGTGGTCGAGCCAGCCGCACTGTTTCCCCAATTGTTGTCACAGCAGTGGGACAAGCCTGTGGACTTATTGTCCTTCTCGTCATCGTTCTCGAATCGGGTGTACCTACGCCACCTGCGACAGATTGGTTCTGGGGCGGCGTTGGTGGCATCGCTGGCGCATCTGGTCTTCTCGCGTTCTACAAAGCAATGGGTAGTGGGTTCATGACAGTGGTTGCACCAGTGTCTGCTGTAACGGCAACTGCGGTGCCGGTCATTGTTGGGTTGTCACTAGGGGAACGCCCAAGTGTTTTGTCGTTATGTGGCATTCCTGTTGCACTCGTTGCAATCGCGTTAGTGAGTGACATTCTCGGGCCTGATCACCGCAGGGCTCCGCGCAAAATTCTTTTCATGTCAATCGGGTCTGGTTCTGTATTCGGTTCTCTTTTTGTAATTCTCGGACATACAAGTGACAACTCTGGATTATGGCCAGTTCTTGCAATGCGTGTGACTTCGGTGCCCTTCATGTTCATCGTGATGTACTTCACGAAAAACAAGCCATCAGCTGCGCGGCCTCAATTAAAGTTTGTTGCCGGCTCGGGAATTCTTGATACCGCCGCTAACGCCATTTACTTATTGGCTGTGCGTCATGGACTGATGTCGATTGTGGCAACCATTAACTCGTTCTACCCGGCAAGCACGTTGATGCTGGCAGTTGGGTTAGACAAAGAAAAGATTCACAGGCCACAAGCCATAGGGCTGGTGTTGGCGGGTGTTGCCTTAGTCATGATTACGGTGTCGTAATCACTTTTCGCCAAGAGCAGCCTTAATAATTTTCTCAGATTCACGTGATGCGCCTTTGAAAATTCCCTTTGACATCAAAGATGCTTCGCTCTTGCGACGCGCGTCGTACACCTCGGCTCGCATCTGATGAATTTCTGGGTCGTCTGGAGCAGCCCAACCTGCAAAGTCTGCGAGATGGCATGCAAGGCGAAGGTCTCCTGCTGCTGCAAGGTCAACTGCTCGGCGCATCAACACATCGGCGCCTCCGGACAGTGATGCAAGTTCCACGGCGAGAATTTCGTCAGGTGCTGGCTTTAGCCGTGATGGCGCGCCATCCCACCAACCGCCGAACAAGCGCCAGATATTTCTGACAACAAATTCTGGTTCGTCATAGAGCGGACGAAGGTATGGCTTTGCAAGAGTGGCTTCAGGTACGCGCACTGTGTGGATGATGGTGTTCAGTGTCTCACCAGCATTCATCATGGTGACAACGTCACGCACAATGTTTTCCAGTGCCGTTGCAATCTCATCAAGCACTCGCGCAATGCGCTCTTTGCCGGCAATAGGTAATCCGTGTGCTGGCAGCAAAAGTTCAGGACCCTTTGCGATCATGGCGCGCAAAGCAGCAGCCCATTCAATCGGCCAGCGCTGAACCTTTTGGGGGTTACCGGCATTCGGGAAATTCCAGATAACGAAGTCGCCTGATGCAATCCACTTCTTTTCAGGGAACCATGACCACAGGTGGTCGTCTGTTTCGCCGCGCGCATGGTGGAACTCAACTGTCTCGTTTCCGAATTTCATTGTGGTGAAATCGCTCAGACTTTCCGTGAGTTCCAACGTGTCGACGGGAATGAAATTATTAAGTTTGCGACCGCCAGCTGGTGGGCGTAGGTCATTAAGTGCGTTTTCTAAGTCACCACGAATACCGCCGAATTGGCGCGCATTGATAGCAACATTCCAGTCGTTTGTGTCGCGATACCGCTGAAAGCGGCGAGTGACATTTTCATGACCGATTACACGAGGAGTACGAAAACCATCTGCCGCCATGCGGGCTGCGAATGGCCCACTGCCACCAACATGATCAGAATGACCATGTGTGTAGACGATTGCTTCAATCGGTTGTGCGCGCCACTTCTGCATCGCATTGACAACCGCTTCACCCGTATTGGCATGACTTGCATCGAAACACACAAGTCCATCGCCAGAGTCCCACACAACGCTGTGGCTGAATGACTCAACCATGGCGAGGTTTTCTGCTACTTCAGATAATTGATTGTTGGTGCGATTGACGGGGCCATCTGCAACGCCGGAGTCAACAATGCGGGCACTGAGAGCGAGTAGATCAGCCATGGCTACATCTTAGGTAAACCGAGAAAGCGCTCACCTAAAATGTTGCGCATCACGTTTGACGTGCCACCCATGATTGTGTAACCGGGGCTGTAGGCAAGTCCTTTTGCCGCTTCATCCCAGATCATTGCGTTAGCACCCATAGCGCGTGACACGAATTGGTCAACGCGTTGCTGGTGTTCTGTGCAGAAGCATTTCGTTGCGGCAGAAAACCCTGCAGGTGCTTGTTTCAAAGTTTCGCGAATCACCAAGATACGACCGATGCGGTATCCAATTTCGAGCGCAGCGATTTCCTGGCGAACAGTGGGATTTGTGGTGTCAACAATTGCGCATGCCTCACGGAAGAGAAAGTGGTTCGAGACGAGTCTGTCGATGCCGCCGCGTTCGTGTTCAAGCTGGCGCATGGTCTGTGAAAACGCAGCGCCTTGTTTGCCGACAAGATTTCCCTTTGGCACGCGAACATCTGTGTAGAACACTTCACAGAAATGACGGTTAGTTGTCATGTCTGTAATGGGTCGCACTTCAATACCTGGTGTATTCATCGGCACAATAATTTCGCTGATGCCAGCATGTGGTGGTCCGTCGTTGCTTGTGCGGCAAATGAGGTAGCAATAATCAGCATCGGCACCGAAACTTGTCCAAATCTTTTGACCGTTAATTACCCATTCATCGCCATCGTCTTCGGCATACGTTTTTAACGATGCGAGATCGCTTCCGGCGTTCGGTTCACTCATGCCAATGCACCACGTTGTCTCGCCAGCCAAAATGCCTGGCAAGAATTCTTTTTGTTGCTCAGGGGTTCCGTATTGAATGAGCGCTGGTCCCATTTGGCGGTCACCAAACCAACTGGCCGCAATTGGAGCGCCTGCCTTGATCATCTCTTCACCCACGATGAGACGCTCGATAGGGGGTCGTCCACCGCCACCGAATTCAGTAGGCCAGATCAGACCGATCCAGCCGTGAGAAGAGAGTTCGCGCGAGAACTCTTTCGAATACCCATTCATCCACGAAGCGGTCTCGCGTCCGTATCGGGCCACGGCATCTGCTGCAACGGCTGCTGCCTTCTCTCGGAGGGCAATGTGTTCAGGGCTCCACTCAAAATCCATTAGAGACGATGGTAGAGCGCAGACTTGCCCGAAACGCTATTGTGTACAAGTCTGATACAAGTGAGATTCGGCACATCGCCGACACAAAGAATGAGGTGCTCTCGTG
>JAPKZY010000024.1 GCA_026393535.1 Actinomycetota bacterium
TTGCATTGCTGCATCCTCAGACAGATCGGTGTTCTTTTCCACACGATGAGAAAGCTCGATTCGAAAACGTTCCGTGAAGAATTCCCACGCGGATTGTTTCGTCATCCCGAGCGCTTGTGCCACCTGTTCCCAGGTTGCTCCTTTGTTACGGGCATCTCTGACCAGATCACAACGAACCTGATCAATTTCGGCCTCGACTTTTTTCAGTTCACGCAAGTCGTCAAGTGGTGACGTTCCTGATTTGAACTGCAGAACTGGTGACATTCAGTCAGGATATCCTGACAAATCCCGGAATACAAGGCCAAGACAGATTTCCCAGAATTAGAGCCTGCGCACACATAGTGAGCAAAGGAGGTGCGCATGGCATTCATGTGTTCTCTCGTTGTTGCCGCGGGACTCTCGGTAACCCCTCTTCCTCTCCCCTCTGCCCAATCAGTCGCTGAGACTTTGTTGTTTCGCACTTCCTTGCCGGCCTTTGTGGCCATTGCTGATTCACCAACGCATGATGCGCGACTTGATTGGGAAAGCGATGGGTGCTCTGCACCAATTGTGCAAAGCACTGGTCGAAGTTTTGATTTCTACAACGCGTGCCGCCGGCATGATTTTGGTTACCGCAATTTGAGTCGTTTCAAAAACGGTCGATTATGGAGCGAGGCACTTCGACTACGTCTAGACGAACGTTTTCGTGCAGACATGCGAAACAGTTGCGTATCTCGTGATGTCATTACTCACACGCAGTGTTTGGCGTGGGCCGAAACATTCTTTCGAGCGGTACGCCGTTTTGGCAAGCCCTAATTTACGGGATTGTGATGGCGTCAATCAGTTGGTGCAGCAGTCGCCCCGTTGCACCCCACACCGTTTCATCATCTAATTCAAAGAAATGAATATTGATCTCGCCGCGCTCTGTTGACCACCACTCGTTGCGGTACGTGTCTGGGCGCGCAAGGTTGTGCAAAGGCACTGTCATAATGCGTGCTACTTCACCAGGGTCTGCACGTAGTGCAGGTTCTCCAGCAACCAACGCAACGACGGGTGTGATGTGGCTGTTGCTAACAAACGTGGCTATCGGTTCAAGAGTTCCGATGATGGTGACCACATCATGAGGCAGTGCCACTTCTTCATGAGCTTCGCGCAGCGCAGTTTGGTGTGGAGTTTCATTCACTTCCATGCGACCACCGGGAAATGAAATTTCACCTTTGTGACTTCGTAAGTGGTCAGCACGACGAGTGAGCAACACTGACGGGCCATCATGTGTAACGAGTAGCGGAATGAGAACGGCTGATGGTCGCGACGATGCAACCCATTCTTGATTCAAGTCAAGATTTGCTGGCTGGTCTGTCGAAACATGGAGGTGAAGACGGCGGCTGATTTCTTCCATGTCGTTCAAGACAGAAAAATCACGACTCATCCATTCAGGACTGTCGCCGAGACGCCAGTTATCAGGACGCGGGATGTTTTGATTACCTCCGCGTCGTTGATTCACGATGCTGTAGGAGTCCAACCAGATGATTTAAGTTCAGCAAGAATTTCAGCGAGTCCGGCTGTCTTTAAGTTGGCGAGAACGCGACCTGGCATCTCTTCGCCTTTTTCAAAAGCGTCCCATGCGGTGATCAATTTAGTGAGGTCTGGTGCTGGTCGTTCGAAAGCCATGCCCGAAGCGTACCGACACAAAGCCCTGTGTCAGCGCAGCAACGACAAGTGTGAGGCGAGACGTGAGATCTAATGAAGCAATAGCCGCCACTAAGACAGCACTGAGGGCAATACCTATGCCCACTGCTCTGTGGGTATGTGGTCGCAAGACATGGAATGCGGCGAGTAACCCATCAGAAATAGCAGCATTCACGATGATGGCAACTGCAAAGACAATAAGAGTGGCAGGTCGCTCGGAATGAGTTGCCGACATGGCAAGTGCGAAACCAATGACATATTCACACAGCTGTACTAGCCACATGCCTTTGGTGCGTTGTTTCATGAAGTACAGAGTACGCCGTAGAAATATTGATGGCCCGGACCAAGCGGTCCGGGCCATCAACGGGAGGCTCTGGGTGTAACACACCCTGAAATGTTTTTATTCCGAAAGGGGAATTACTTCATTCCCATTCCACCGGGCATTCCGCCGCCACCCATTGATGGGGCGTTCTTGTCAGGCTTATCAGCCACAAGACACTCGGTGGTCATTACTAATGAAGCAATAGAAGCTGCGTTTTGCAAAGCAGCACGCGTGACTTTCGCAGGGTCAATGATTCCTGCAGCAACAAGGTCGACATACTCGCCTGTTGCAGCATTGAGACCAATGTTGCCCTTTTCAGATTCAACGCGCTGTACAA
>JAPKZY010000082.1 GCA_026393535.1 Actinomycetota bacterium
AGAATAAAGACCAGAAAAGTCCTGTTGGACAATTTCAATCACATTGCGGGACAAATCAAGACGGCTTAAAGACATAAAAGCAAGGCTACTGACATGCTGTCATCATTATTTGTCCAATAAACTGTCCCAATGCGCATAGTGTCATTGCTTCCTTCAACTACTGAAATTGTGTTTGATCTTGGACTTGCAGATCAACTCTTTGGCGTAACCGTTGAATGCAACTGGCCGGCACATGCCAAAACTGGTCGAGAAGTGGTCGTCGACACTTTTACGAATCCCAGCATGTCCCCCGGCGAGATTGACGCAATAGTCAAACAGCGCATGGCCGATGGACTCGACCTTTATGAACTAGATGACGCAGCGTTATCTCGCTGTAAGCCAGATCTTATTTTGAGCCAAGATTTATGCCGCGTATGTGCTGTTGCAAGTGGTGACGTAGAAGCTGCGGTAGAACGTCTCAACTGCGATGCATTGGTCTTGCAAATTGATCCCCAAAATCTTGATGAAGTTATTGAATCCATCAATACGATCGCGATAGCTGCAGGTGTGGCAGACCGAGGGATAGAATTGACCGAATCGCTCCATCGCCGGCTCAATGTGGTGCGGGAAGGTGTTGCGGGCAAAGCTCGTCCAAAAGTTTTTGTGCTTGAGTGGATTGACCCACCTTTCGGAGCTGGCCATTGGGTTCCTGACATTATTACTGCCGCCGGAGGCGACCCAGTTGTGTGTCGACCAGGTCAACGATCTGTGCAGACCACATGGGCAGACATTGCAGATGCACAACCTGATGTTGTCCTCGTGGCACCGTGTGGTTTCGGACTGGACGACGCAGCCAAACAGGCGCTCCTTGTCAGCAACAATCTGCCCGATTCTGTTGCAGTGTGGGCAATTGATGCAGATGCCGTCATGGTACGCCCAGGTCCTCGCCTCGTTGACGGGGTTGAAGCAATAGCAACAATGCTCCATGGCGACCACATAAACAACGAGTTGCTGCGAAAAATTCGCTAGCAATTTCTTTATAAGAACGGCGCACGCAACTTGCGCTTTGCACAGTTCAATGACTACCACTAACGCGAAAGGGGTGTTACCCTGTCGCTGTGGAAGACATGAAACGCTTTGTAGCACCAGTTGTTGTTCTGGCCGTCACGTTCGCAGTATTTGCTATGAGTTTTGCTCGCTTGTAGCGAGACCAAACTTCTTAGTCTTTTAAGTTGTCGATGCCGTTGCCGATGGACATGAATGTTGGTGCCCACAGACCGATAAAGATTCCGAACCGCTCGCCTGCTGCGCCTGCGTCGCCTGCTTCTGTTCCACCTTGTGTGAACCAAATAACAATGCTGGCAATAACTGACAAGAACCCGAGTGCATAGGACAGATTTGCGCTATATCCCAATGATTTCAATTTTCTTAACATAATAAACCTCTTTAGTTTTGATTAAGTAAGGTATTCCTATCACACCCAAGAAGGCACGGCTGGCTCATCGTTCAGTTCTGTGGATGAATTGGCTACACCCGGGCGAATCGCTCCGCTTCTTCACTAAAACGTTGGCGAATTTCAGTTGTGACTGAAGCCCTTGTACGAGCAATTGCAACATCAATGTCATCAGAAGAAACGTATGACGGTTCTATGCCGTCGCGAATGCGATCGAACGCCGCGGTCGCTGCTCGTTGGGCGGCCAATTCAACATCGCCGGGGGTGAAACCCTCGGTTGCTTTGGCAACCTTTTCAGTATCAACTCCCTGTTGATTAATACGTGACAGCGCGGCTTCCCAAAGTGCGAGACGAGCAGTGAGGTCGGGCGGTCCAATGGGAATGACCAAGTCAAATCTGCCCGGACGCAAAACTGCGGCATCAATATCACCAACAAAATTCGTGGCACACACCAAAAGATGGCCGGGGGTCGAGCGATACGACGGGATCATTTTCAACAACTCGTTGACTACCCCTTTTGTGGCCGGGTTACGTTCTCTCGCAGATGCGATTTCATCAAACTCATCTATAAAGACAACAGCTCGCTCCAACTGCAGTAACTCAGTCATTGCTTGACGAAGTTCTGATGACATTGATTCACTCCCACTTTCTAATTTGGAAGGGAGCAACTCAATAAACGGCCAACCAAGTCGTCCGGCTATCGCTTTAGCAAATGTGGTCTTACCAGTTCCTGGAGGACCGAAAAGCAGAACGGTGGCTGGTGCTTTCACGCCAACTCTCTCTGCAGTAGATGGGTCAGCCAAAGGCGCCACAACACGACCGTCGATTATCTTCTTCTCGGCATGCATACCCGCCACACGATCCCACAGGTCAGGAGACAAAATTTCTCCACCATATTGATCAACGATGCGCATAGCAGTCGGCGCAATCGGCTCCAACTTTTCATACAAAATCAGATCGTGAATTGTGGAGAAACCACGATTCACGAGAGCTGTTTCTCCAGCTTGCGATTTTGACAACAACGCAGAAATTTTTCGCACACCAAGGTGCATCAGTTTTTCTTCAAGGCGCAGCAACATTTTTGAGCCGATTCCCTGATGACGATACGCCGAATCAATCGTCACAACATTTATCCACGCATCATCAGACACAATCCGAGCCTGAATAACTCCGATTATTCGTTCGCCCTCGACGGCAACTACACCTGGCGCATTTGACGATACGTCATTCACGAATTGAGCAATGTCGGCGGGCTTTGTGTCAGGCAATGAGCGGCATTCTTCCAATAATCGCACAGCTGGGCCAATATCAGAAGAAAGCAAATCCAAAGGATGCATTGTTGCCACAGTCTCGCGTGCTCACCTTGACGATGCTTCACATGTAACAGCCGACCTTCGCTCCCCAGAGGCAGCCGCCACAGCGATTGCCGACGTAGTTGCACGGCATGGCTCTGTAGACATCGTTATCAATGCCATGGGTGTCGTTGCTTTCGGGCCCATCAACACCACATCAGTTGACACGATTGAGGAGTTGTTCCTCACCAACACGTTCGGGCATATCTTTCTGATGCAAGCAGCGCTACAAAACATGAAGACAGGATCAGTTCTCGTTGGAATCTCCGGGGTTATTGCCGAACAGAATTTGCCAGGCATGTCTGTGTACGGTGCATCAAAAGCAGCAACACGTTCATTCAATGAGGCTCTGAGTCGTGAAGCACGTCGATCTGGAATCAGGGTTATCGACGCCCGCCCACCACATACAGAAACTGGTTTAGCGTCGCGGGCTATCGCCGGAACCCCACCAAAGTTTCCAGCTGGCCTAGAACCAGTTCAGGTGGGACGGCGCATTGTGCAAGCGATTGCCGACGGTGAAACAGATCTTCCCTCGGGTGCTTTCGCACCGTAGTTAACGATAAGTGCCATACTTTGGCATGAGTCGCAATGTCGTAGGAATTCTCGGGACAGCCATTGTCGCGGTCTATGCAATTGTCTCTGGTCGTTGGGTAGCAACAGATGCGGGGTGGTATCAATCACTTCCTCGCCCAGCGTGGCAGCCACCCAGCTTCGTATTCGGCATAATTTGGCCGTACAACTTTGCGATGCTCATTGTTGCAACGTGGCTCGTGGCAAGTCGTTTATCTAGTACTCACCAACTGGTTTGGTTGACATCGCTCACACTGAGTGTAGTTGCCGCGCTCACATGGGCACATTTGTTTTACGTTCCGCACTCGCTTCTCGCATCAGCCTTTGCACTCGTGCTCGCAACGTTGTTTACGATTCCGCTTCTTGTCATTGCGTTTCAAGTGTCTACCGCTCTCGGTGTTGCATTCGTGCCGTACCAAATTTGGTTAGCAATCGCCACGTCGCTCGCTTTTGCTTACGCCTCGCAATAGACCATTGCTTTCTTCGCAAGCAGTGCTTCGTCAGTTGACGTCCATCTGCAAAGTTTCGCGTAAGGCATCTCCGTCAATATCAACACTGAGCCACAATGGCCGATCTTCATGAGCTGATTCTGTGGCGGTTGTAGCGAAAACTAATGAGCCGGCGTCTGCGACCTCTTTCAGAAATTCTTGGTGAAGTGAATAACTAAAGGCAACGGCAAACATTGCCTGTACTGGACTTGTCAATTGCACTCCTACCAAGACAGTGTCATTTTCACGAATCGCATGAGTGCTGACATCACCGATTCCCTCTATTGCGTGAACCCGGGCAAGGTCTGCGACTTCCGGAGATTGCGAGACATCAATAGTGACTGTGGGCATCCACGTGTTTTCATCGAGCAGAGTGCGGCCAACTTCTTGGGCTACGAACAATGGAACACTCACAAAATCTCCTACGACTCTTCACTGATTGTAGGCAAATATAAAACATTGTTACCATTTACGACATCATGATTTTTCAATTCTGGGGCGCAACAACTGAAGAGGTTAAAAGTACTGTTGTTGGAGATGACCTATGTCGTAATGCGACGCTGATTGCAACACGCTCAATAAGCATCAGCGCTCCACCACAGGATGTGTTTCCCTGGATTCGGCAAATGGGTTTTGGACGCGCCGGTTGGTACAGCTACGACTGGCTCGACAATCTTGGTCGCAAAAGCGCCACCACTATTCATGATGAATGGCAGACAGTAAATGCGGGAGACAAAGTACCTTCTGGCCCAATTTCTTTCACTGCTGCCGTTGTTGAGCCACCGCGACACTTTGTTCTTGAAATAAAGTCTCCTGGCAAAAAGTCGCCGAAACTGCACTTCACTCTTGCGTATGAATTACGTGATGACCCGCAAGGGACTCGTTTGGTGACCCGCATGCGCTCTCACTGCAGCTTTCCTCTTGGTTCATTGTTCGAAAAGCTTGTCCTCGGCCCAGGCGATGGACTCATGCTTCGGCGCCAACTGCTCACTATTAGCAAGAACGCCTCACAGACTTCTCAATAACCACGGCGAGATTCACTCAGTGTGACAAAAGGACCTAGCGCGAGTTTCTCCTTCCACATAGGGCCTAGATAGAGTTCAAGGCGATGAAAACAGGCACTATTCGCGTCGGGCTCCTTGCTTATGGTGCAATCGGACACGAACACAACTTGGCAGTCCAGAACACTGCAGGTCTCGAACTATTGGCTGTGTGTGACACCAATCCGGAACGTGTCGAAGCGGCTTTGCAACTTGCTCCAGAGGCCACGGCGTTTAGTGACGCAACCGAGATGCTCGATTCGGGCCTTCTTGATCTTGTCGTAATCTCGACACCACCGAATAGTCATTTTCAATGGGCTAAGGAATCACTATCCCGTGGCATTCATGTAGTCCTTGAAAAACCGATGGCTCTCACTGCTGACCAATGCGATGAGTTGATCGCGCTTGCATCAGCCAAGAATCTCATGCTTGTGGTGTATCAGAACCGCAGATTTGATGATGACTTTGTCACGATGCGCGAAATCATTCGCTCAGGCGAAATTGGTGATGTGTACCACTACGACAGTTTTGTTGGTGGGTATTCACGGCCATGCGACTACTGGCACTCAAATGCTGAAGTTTCTGGTGGTGCAATTTTCGACTGGGGAAGCCACTTCCTTGATCAGATTCTGAACATCATTCCTGACGATGTTGCTCATGTCAGTGGGCAAAACCACAAGCGCGTATGGACCCATGCAACAAATGCAGACCACGCACATGTCACGGTGACATTCACGACCGGAAAACAAGCAACGTTTGTTCATTCAGATCTTGCTGCTGCTCGTAAGCCAAAGTTCTATGTACTCGGCACTGAAGGCGCAATCATTGGTGATTGGGACCCAGCAGGCGAACCAGCGGTTGCGGATTTACCAGCAATCTTGACCGTGCACCATATTGATGGAACTTCGCGCATCGCACCCCTGCAACCGCTTCAGCCACATGAATTTCACCGCTCAATCGTTGAGTTCATCAACAACGGAACTGCAATGGAAGTCAATGCATTTCAATCGCGCAATGTTGTGGCCATTATGCAAGCTGCTGAAGAATCTGCCATTCAAAACGCATTCCCCGTTGCACCAGTTCTTCGTCGGTCATAACACGTGACCGTTAACTGGGGCTTTCTTGGCGCTGGCTTTGTTGCTAGTCGTGGTCTCGCCCCAGCTGTGCATGCGTCGCGTGGAGCACACTTGTACGCCGTTGCCAGCCGCGATGAAGAGCGGTCTGCAACTCTAGAACCGGAACGAGTTCACTCAACCTATGACGATTTATTGGCTGATGAGCGAGTTGACGCCGTGTATATCAGTTTGTCGAATAGCCAACATATTGAGTGGGTAACAAAGTCGCTCGAGGCAGGCAAACATGTTCTGTGCGAAAAGCCGCTTGGACTAAACGCAATTGAAACTGCAGCAATGTTTGATGTTGCCGCGAGCAATGGACGATTGCTTATTGAAGCTGTCTGGGGCCGCTGGCACCCACGTTTTGCTCGCCTGGTTGACCATGTCAGTAGCGGGGCAATTGGCGACATTGAACATATTGAGACCGCGTTCACCTTCACGTCTGAAATGACCGACAACTATCGCCTCAGCCCGTCCATGGGTGGTGGGGCATTACTTGATGTTGGTTGTTACCAGGCCCACGCGTGGGTCGCCCTTACAAAGGGTGCTGCTGATTTCTCAATTACTGAACTTGCGCGCACAGTTGGCCCAACCGGCATTGACCTCACGACTGATGTGAACGTGCGGATCAATAACAACATCACTGCGCATGCAGTCAGCTCATTTGCATTGCCAAGCAATCAGCAGTTCATAGTTCGAGGTAGCGAGGGGTCGATCAGCACTGCTGCTGGCGAGTCGTTTACAACCTGGAATGAAGCCAGTTCCCTACTGATAAACGACGTGATTGAAGAATTCCCTGTCACTAATGCTTTTATTGAAATGGTCGAGAATGTCAGCCGTGTAATAGATGGCGATTCAGGTTGGTTTGTGTCTGCTGCAGACTCGATTCGCGTGGCTCAGATTCTCGATGCGATTGCACAGCATCCGTAGATAAAAAGAACGCGTTCTACGTTTTCTTAGCCCAATAGAACGCCACGAACTATTAAGAAGCCCACAATAAGCAGGACTAATCCGCTAATTCGTGTGAACCAGTTCTGTTTCCATTCGCGCGAACTTGTTCGACCAAACCAACCCATCACAGTTGTAATGAAACCGGGCATACCGAGGAAGACGAAGCCAAATGTGATCATTCTCTCTGCATCATCGATGTTAGTTGTCAAGAGTTGACCCCACCAACGAGCAACGAACATCATGAAAGTTAATTTCAGAATTCCGCGTGGCATGTAGCGATGCAAAGATTCAATGTTTGGAAACTTATCGTCAACCATTGCAACCAATTTCGGCAATAGATACAGCACTGCACCGGTCCATAAGGCCCAGTTGTTTCCGATAAAGACGATTGCAACAAAGACAAAAGATGTGGTCCTAATCAGAGATGAGATGATGATTTGCATATTGCTCGGCGACAGAAGAGACGTTGTAGAGAGTTCAAGAAATCGAGATGGGGTAAGAGACGTAGTTATGTTCTCTAAGACATAGCGAAGAATGAGTACGACCAACACGACAATTTGGATTCGTGAAACATCATCCGCATAAGAGGGGCGGAATCCTGTGAGTCCTGGCAATGAAGAGAACATTGAACCAGCACCCCATGCACCGAACAACACAATCATGACGAAGTCAGAGGTCCGATCCCATGCGCCAACAATGCCCTGCGCGCCTTGACGACGGAACGGCCGCGCTGCACTGGCCAACATCGGCACAGCAAAGCTAAAGACCCAGATTCCGAGTAGTCCTCGTATTGAATCAGACGACTGAATACCACCACCCATGATGACGAGAATTCCGAATACTGATGCAGCCATAAAACCTGCAAGGGCATCAAATGACCCAAGGATTACAACCGCGGTTAGCCAGACCAACGATGGCATCACGGCATTGAAATCTGTGCTCACTGCGGATCCCACACCTACCACGATTCCAAGCAGTGGCATCAACAACCACGCGACGCCAAATAATGATCGAAGATATGTTCCATCCACGAGAACACGACCAACCAATGGCGATACTCGAGACAACTTCGTTGGAAGCAGTGTCACTAGTCGGTCAATACGAACGCTTCGTAGTGGTCGAAGGATGTCCGGCTTGCTTTCAACCGCAGTTTTGTGTCGATTCACAGATACGTCTGAAATATCCCCCGAGCCGCGGTCTTCTTCATCATCATCTGGCGTTGCGCCCTCATCGTCTTTTTCTTGACGTCGACCAGCAACAACCAACCCTGCGAGCGCCATAAGACCCGCCATGTCACCCAACAAACTCACTACAGATTTAGGTTCTGATTGAGGGTTATACGGCGTGCCGCCCTTACTTGCCTTGGCAGATTTTGAATCAACTGTGTTGCTGTTTTCAGAATCAACAATTGTCTCTGGACTGTCAATAACTATTGCCCCGATTGAAGTCTTGCCCATGGTTCCATCGGCCAATTCACCGCTCACTGTCAGGGTGTGTTCGCCTACTTCAATACCCTGAGGTAGTGGCAACGTTTCATTGAACGCCCCATCTGTATCGGTCTTCGTAGTTCCAATCATTATCGGCGTCGAGTTAATCCAGACCTCAACTACTGCGTCTTTCGCAAAACCTTTTCCTTGAATTGCCACTGTTTGATTGCGATAGATGCGAAGAAGTGTTTCCCCTGCTACCACAACTGCATTCTCGGGACGTGCAGGCGTAATTCTCAATACGAACCTGTCTTTATATTCGACAGTTGCAGAGTTATCTTCATTGATAACTACGGAGAGGTCAATCAATTTTCCGTTAATGAATACTCCAGCTTTCCCAGGCGCCATTTGTATTCCACCACTTCCTGGTAGAAGTTCAATGGCCGGCACAGTGGTCGTTACGGGCACCACTGTTGTTGAAGTCGGCACGGTAGATCCCGTGGGTTTTGAAGGCGGCACTACGAGTGGAACTGTTGTCGTTGTTGTCACTGAAACAACCGGCACTGTTGTCGTTGTGGTCGAAGCAGTAGGAACAGTCGTCGTTGTAGTCGAAGCAGTAGGAACAGTCGTCGTTGTAGGCACCGAGACCTCGGGAACAACTGGTGTCACTGGCGTCACTGGTGTCACTGGAACTGGCTTGAATCGATTGATCACAGACGTCACGGCTTCACTAGTGGCGATTGATTCCTGTGTTGGAGTGAGATCAAGAGTATCTAAGTCGATATTGAGTGCGTCGATTTCCTCTTGAGTGTCGATATCTAGATACCCCATCGCGTGGAATTCCGCAGCTGTAAAAGTGCAATTTTCGTTCGCCGTTCCATCTGCGCAATTCAACAATTTGGACAATGCATCAACAAGCGCTTGCACCTCAGCAACTGAATCAGTTGATTCAGCAGACATAGTGGCCAAATATTGATTAATAATCCCAATATTTGAAGAATCAACCCCAGTAATTCCCGCAGATTGAAGAGTGTTTACGGTGGGCACTGTATTTGTGCCGTCATAAGCACTAATCACTGCAAGTGCACCAGCTTGACTAGCTCGAACTTGGTTGACAATCGCTTGGACCTCGACGAATGAATCAATGCCAAGAGTGTCATCAGTTGTATTTGCAATTGCGGCCACCACCAAAGAAATGTTGGCAACAGTAACGCCACTCAATCCAATGGCTTCAAGACGCGTAACTGTTAATTCTGATTGCGGTTGAGCACCTGTCGCCGTGAGGAAGATGTCGGCGATCACGTCAGATACCGCATGTAGTTCGCTGTACGCATCAACTTTGGTAATTAACAACCCATCAAAAATTTGATTGAGAAGAGTGGCCTTTCCTGGCGTATCGACACGCGTCAGACTCATCGCTACGTAGTCCGTAGACGCGAGCGAGACGTCACCATCTCTCTGACTATCTGCCCCCAACAAGATGGTGACATAGCCAGAAACTAATGCCTGAATGTCTTCAGTTGTATTCGAATCAACCATGGGTATTTCTGCGAATGCCGAATTAATCGAGACCAAGTTCCCATTAGTTACCCCGGTTACGCCGGCATTAGCGAAATCAGCAAGTGTCGGGGTGATTGTGGTAATTGTGCCGTCGTATCCGCTGATTATGTCGATGGCATTTTGACGAGAGAGAGCAACCGCAGCATCAACGAGTGTGCGCAGTTCGGTCAATGTGTCAATCTGTAAACCGTCATCTGCACTTGCTTGAATAGCAGCGAGAACTTCTGCGAGGTTTTCTCTCGTCACTCCACTCACACCAAGTGCAGTGAAATCACTAGGGATCAGGACAGGTAAAGATGCAACACCGGCTGCTTCGCCCATCAAACGCGTAACGATTGACGCTAATGCTGCAAGCTCTGCATAACTATCAACTGCCGTGCCTGCACGAACATCGATGAGATCGTTGAGTAAGTTCACTTCTGCTGATGTATCCACCGCTGACAATCCGAGTGCAGAAAAATCGACTGCGGACAACAGAACACCACCATCAGCGAAACCATTTGCAGAAGTCACAATCTTTGCGTAGGCATCAATAACTGCTTGCACTTCAAGCAACGAATCAGTATCTCCGATGGGTTTTACCGCAATAAACGTATTAATCGCTGCAAGTTGAACAGAGGTCACTCCACTTGTACCGATATTTGCAAAGTCAGCCAGGGCCGGAACTGTATTAATGCCGTCATAAGAGGAAATGATTGCTAGTGAAGCAGCGCGCGCATTTGCAATTCCTGCATCGACAGCGGTTTGCAACTTTGCCAGACCATCTATTCCTGATCCATTATCGGCAGTTGCAGCAATCGCAGATAAGACGGCCGCTAGATTTGAGGACATCACTCCGCTGAGACCGATGAGTGCCAATTCAGCCGCAGTGAGCGGTGGAGCGGGATTGCCACCAGCAGCGGTTACAGACAGTCGCGCGACAATATTGGCAAGTATCTGGAGTTCACCATACGTATCGATAGCACTGACTGTGCTCCTATCAAGAATAGAACTGAAGAGATTTGCCTGAGCAGAAGAAGTGATATCAGACAGGCCAATATTTTGATAATTGGCGGTGGTGAGCGAAAGCCCACCATTGGCTATTCCGTCGGCAGCATTCAGAATTGCAACATAAGAGTCAACAACTGCTTGAACTTCCGCGCGCGAATCAGTGGCAGTGGCCGAGAGAACAGCAAGCACAGAGTTGACTGATGAAATGTTTGAAGCACCGACTCCGCTGACTGCGACAGTTGTGAAATCAGCCTCCCCCGGGATGGTGTTTGAGCCGTCGTAGTTAGAAATGATTGCAAATGCAGCGCGTGAAGCCGCAAGAGCTGCATCCACGAGGGTTGTTAAATCATCCAATGAATCAACCCCAGAACCGTTATCCGCCGTACCAGCAATGGCAGCAATCACTGAATCGATATTGTCTGCATCAACTCCCGTGATGCCCAACGCGGCAAGATCTTGCGAGGTTAATGCAGGGACCACAACATCGCCAGCCGCTGTTGCAAATATTGACTTCACAATTGCAGCAAGAGCAATAATCTCTGCGCGAGTATCTACGGCCGTTGTAGACAACTTGTCAATCACATCATTCAGAAGCGATGCTTTAGCAGCGGTATTGATATCAGTAATGCCATCTGCCCCATACTGGGATGCTGTTGCCACGATGCCGTTGTCATCAATGCCGTTTGCGCCATACAACGCAGCCACTTGAATCGAAGATGCCGTTCTGGCTGGGGTCGACATTGCGCTCGTGTTACCAACAGCATCTGCTTGCGTTGCAGTGAACGAATGTGCAGCATTGGTCAATGACGATGTAGTGAAACTCCACGCACCACCGGCACTGACAGTTGCAGTACCGATAGCACTGGCTCCGTCGGAGATTGTGAGCATGGCACCAGGCTCACCGGTACCGCTCAGACTTTGAGTCAACGAATATGTGGAGATTGGGGCAACTGTCGGCGCACTCGGCGTGATGGTATCCACGAGCAGGCTGGCACTTGCAGAGTCAGTACTGGTGTTGCCGGCGAAATCAGTTGCAGATGCTTTCAGTGAATAGCTCTGATCGATCAATGATGAAGCGGTGAGCGTCCAATTCCCCAAGCCGTCAGCTGTAGTTGTCCCTATGAGGTGCAATCCCTCGTACACGTTCACAATTGCGAACGCTTCAGCCGTTCCAGACACCACAGGCGTAGCAGTCCGGCTCAACAATGGTGACCCAGTGATAACCGGAGCAACTGGCCGCAATGTATCAACAGTGATACCCAGACCCGAACTAAAACTGCTTTCGTTACCAGCATTATCAATCACTAGCGCCCGCAACGTATATGACCCATCAGAGAACGCCGGGACTGTGATCAACCATGTTCCACTTACAACCTGACCAGTTCCCAGCAATTGGCTGCCCTCAAACAGCTTGATCGTGTCGCCACTAGTTCCTGTTCCAGTGAATGTGGGTGTTGTGCGCTGGGTGATCCGGTCAGAAGAGGATCTGCCGGTATCCGATGCTGTTAGAAGCACAGGAGTTGTTGCATTCGGAATACTTGTAGAGACCGAAATAGTGATGCTTGGCGATATTGCACCGATATTGCCCGCTCGGTCAACAAAGCGAACTTTGAGCACTTGGGCTCCATCGGTAAATGAAGCAAGTGGAGTAACGAGCACGTTGCCATTTGTGACATCAATACTGGAAACTGTTGCCGTACCAATTACTTGCCCCCCGGCATTCAGTAATTGGACTTGATCGTTCGCAACTACATCAAGTCCGGATAACGCAATCGAGAAATTCGGTTGTGTGACGGATGTGCTGTTATCACTCGACGATGCGCCCGTATCATCGGCGGCGATGAGATCAGGAGTAATCGGGCTGCCCTGAGCTGTCGTATCCACCACGATTGAAAGTGCCACTGAGGAACCCCCGATGGTTCCCGCGATCGATTGCGCCTTTGCAGTCAGAACGTTTTGTCCCTCTGCAAGATCGCTAGCCGGCAGCAACGCCACGAATCCGGCAGTAATGTCAGCCGTAGTAAGAACTCGTGAACGCACACTTGTAGGCCCGTTGTACAAGATGATGCTGTCCCCTACTACCAATGCGTTTCCTGAAATCGCTACTCCATCGATGGCCACATTGAATATTGGACGAAGCTCCGATGTCACATTATCCCGTGCAGAAATTCCTGTATCCGTC